>JASFJQ010000088.1:0-7664 GCA_050121305.1 Chromatiaceae bacterium | reverse complement strand
TTCAATCGCTGCGCGGTAAACTGCGCAGCGCTCAGCGGGTTGTCTTGGAGATAGCCCAGCGCCCGAAACCAGCCCTCTAGCAACTCGCGCAACCTTGGCCGCTCGGCGCGCAGCGTATCCGCGTGCACGACCAGGACATCGACCACCTCGCCCGGAATCTCACGACTGCTGAACACCTCATGCGCCCCCGCACCCAGCAGCCGGGTACGCACCGGCTCAAAGGTGACCACCGCGTCCACTGTCTCGTCCTTGAATGCACCTTCATGGGCGTTGACGGCGAGGGGCACGACCTCGAGCTGATCCAGCGTCATGTCGTGCAGTTCCAGGGCCCTGGTCAGCATGTAGGCGCCCAAGGCGTTGCTCTCTACCCCGATGCGCCGCCCCGCCAGCTCGGAAAAGTGCGCAATACCGGCCTTCGCCAGGATCACGTCACCGCCAAATGAGATGTCCAGTACGGCGATCACCTTCAGCGGGATGTTCGCCTCGCGCAGCGTGAGCACCTCATCCAGCGTAAGCGCGGCCCCTTCCAGGGCGCGGTTGCGGAACGCCCGTATCACCTCGGTCGCCGACGGGTACTCGACCATCCGTATATTGAGTCTCGACCTCCAGTTCTCGCGCTCGGCGGCCAGGTACAGCGGCTCATAGCCGGGCCACACGTTGGTGCCGATGCGCAGGGGCTGTACGGCCTGTCCGATGGCCGGCAGCAGCAGAGCCCCGATGGCCAGGAGCAGTCCGCAGATGGGATTCTTATGCATATCGGGTGACGCCCCACAGCGCAGTGGTCTATGGCCGACGGGCCGCCGCGCATTCATTGGCCCCCAACGGTGAACCCAAGGTCCGGGGATTTGCGCAACGAGCGAACCGGCTGGATATTTTAAAGAGCTAGCGACCTCAGGCGCGGTGGCTTGAGCGGACCCGAGCTCGCATTGGCCGCCCTGTTGAGAAATCGCCGCGACAAAACCCCGCCTTTGCTGCGCCTTGCAGCGACGGCCGTTGCGCTATGGTCTGGCCTGCGAATTTCCCCAGCCGGGCTGCCGGCGGCCGAGGCCCGCTATGCGCTACGATCCGTCCACTGACGAGCGTCCCAAATCTCGCGATCTTGGCGGTCTGCGCCGACTGATCGGTTTTGTGCTTCCCTACCGCGGGCGACTGCTGCTGGCCGTCGCCGCACTGGTCGTCGCGGCTGCGACAGTCCTCGCATTCGGCGTGGTAATCCGCGAGGTCGTGGATAAGGGCATCGGTAGCGGCAGTACCGCGGCGCTGAACGATGCCCTGCTGCTGTTCCTGGCGGTAGTCTCCCTGATGGCCTTGTCGGTGGGCGCCCGGGTGTATCTGGTGAACTGGCTGGGCGAGCGCGTGGTAGCGGACTTGCGCAAGGCGGTGTTCTCGCATGTCCTGACCCTGGATATCGGTTTTTTCGAGTCGACCCGCACCGGCGAGGTGATTTCGCGCCTGACCACCGATACGACGCTGCTGCAGAGCGTGGTCGGCTCGACGCTGGCAACCAGCGTCCGCAACCTCCTGCTCATCGTCGGCGGTATCGCGATGTTACTGATCACGAGCCTGAAGCTCACGCTGCTGGTGCTGGTCGGAGTCCCGCTGGTCGTCGTCCCGGTCTGGCTGCTGGGCCATCGCGTTCGGCGACTCTCGCGCATTAGCCAGGATCGCATCGCCGATGTCGCGGCTAGCGTCGACGAGGTGCTGTATGGAATCCGCACGGTCCAGGCATTTCGCCACGAGGCAGTGGACCGGCGCGTGTATGGTGGTCACGTCGAGTCCGCATTCGCTGCCGCCACCGAGCGCTCGCGCATGAGTGCCGCCCTCGCCTCGCTGGTGATGCTGCTGACCTTCTGCGCGATCGGCGTCGTGCTCTGGTTTGGTGGTCAAGATGTGCTGGCGGGGCGCATGACCGGAGGGGAACTGTCGGCCTTCGTCTTCTTCGCAGTGCTGGTGGCCGGTTCCGTGGGGGCATTGAGCGAAGTCGCCGGCGAGTTGATGCGCGCGGCGGGTGCGACGGAACGCCTACTTGAGCTGCTGGCGACCCGTCCCGCGGTGGCCGCACCGCTGCGCCCGGTGGCGCTGCCTGAGCCGGCGGCTGGTCGCGTGGCGTTCAAGGGCGTCTCGTTCTGCTACCCATCGCGCCCGGAAAAGACGGTTCTGCGTTCGCTGGATCTGCAGATCGCGCCCGGGGAGACGGTCGCCCTGGTGGGACCCTCTGGTGCCGGCAAGTCCACGGTGATGCAGCTGCTGCTGCGCTTCTACGACCCCCAGGAGGGCCATATCGAGCTCGACGGCGTGGACCTCCGCAGCGCCGATCCCGCGGCACTGCGTCAGCGCGTCGCCGTCGTGCCTCAAGAGCCGGTGATCTTCGGAACCAGTGCGCGTGAGAACATCGCCTACGGCCTGCAAGACCTGAGCGATGCCGAAATACGCCGCGCCGCCGTCGCCGCACATGCGAGCGATTTTCTCGATCAGCTTCCCGACGGTCTGGACACCTATCTCGGCGAACGGGGCGTGCGTCTATCCGGCGGGCAGCGTCAGCGCATCGCCATCGCGCGGGCCCTGCTGCGTGATCCCGCGGTGCTGCTGCTCGACGAGGCCACCAGTGCGCTGGACGCGCAGAGCGAAAAGACCGTCCAGCTGGCCCTCGAAGAACTGATGGCCGGGCGCACCACGCTGGTCATTGCGCACCGCCTCGCGACGGTGCGCAAGGCCGATCGCATCCTGGTACTGGACGAGGGCCATGTGGTGGCCGCCGGTCGACACGACGACCTGGTCGCGCGCGGCGGGCTGTACGCGCGGCTCGCGGCCCTGCAGTTTCGCGACGGCCCAGCGAGTGCCCCGTCTGCGGCCGTTGCGGCCGACGCCTGAACGGTCTTCATCGCTACTCTGCATTAGTTCCGTCACAGGAGACATCGCATGCCGCGCCGCGTCTCTGGCAAAACCGGTTTGCGTTTTTCTCTGATGCGGTGTAGCTTCTAGTTTCTACGTGATTTTTGACCTGCCTACTAGCAGCCTCTATTCGCTGTTTCCTCGAAAGTGATACTCGAATCGAGCTACATAGTGCCTGCCAAGATTCGTGGTAGTTATCGGCTCTTACGGGCCGATATTGTTTTGAAATTTTTCGAGGTAAAGAGAGAATGTCAGAGAGACAGACCGGGACGGTGAAGTGGTTCGATAGCGGCAAGGGCTACGGCTTCATCGAGCGCCCGAACGGCAAAGACCTGTTCGTCCACTTCCGCTCGATCGTTGGCGAGGGACATCGCTCGCTGGTCGACGGGCAAAAGGTCGAATTCACCGAGACCCAGGGCCAGAAGGGCCCCCAGGCCGATAACGTCGTCGCGCTGTAACGCGTCGCCGACACTGGCCGCCCCGGGCCGCCCGGGGCGGCCCTCCCCACCTCTGTCGTTCACTGCAGAACGCTGGGTTGCGTATCTCACGCAGCCACAGACAAACGCGCCTGGATCTGATTCATGATTACCCTGTTTGTTCGCGGCCTGCCAAGGTCATCCACGGAAGAGAGCGTCACTGAACTGTTCAATAAATACGGTGTGGTGCGCTCCATCAAACTTGCCACCGACATCTTCTCCGGCGATTGCCGGGGATTCGCAACCGTCGACATGGAAGGACACGAGGGGCGTGCTGCAATCTCGGGTCTGGACGGCAGTCTATTTAACGGCAGTGAGATCCGGGTAGGCCACAATCGCCCCAAGAACCGTCGCGGCGGGGGCCGCCGCTAGCCTGCATAGCTTGCCGTTTCTTTGCTGCTGCATGCGCGAATAGCCACGAAATCCGTCGGCTATTCACCCACGGCCGTAAGCTAGCCTTGGAGTGCTAAACCAAAGAAACGGAGAAAAGCCATGATGCGCGCCGTTCGTGTCTTTCTGTTATCAAGCCTGTTTTCGGTAGCCTGGGCCGCAGCGACGGCTGCGCCCGAGGCCTATATCGTCTCACCCAAGGACGGTGACGTCGTCACCAGCCCTGTCACTGTGGTGTTTGGACTAAGCGGCTTCGGCGTTGCGCCGGCCGGGACGATGAAGGAAAACACCGGACATCACCACCTGATCATCGATGCGCCGCTGCCAGACCTCAGCCAACCGATCCCGGCCAACGAGAATTATCGGCACTTCGGTGGCGGGCAGACGCAGACCACCGTGGAGCTTCCGCCGGGGGAACACACGCTACAGCTGTTGCTCGGGGATTTCGCACACGTACCACACGCCAGCCCGATCTACTCCGAGGTGGTTACGATTACCGTGCGCTGATTGCCACCGACACGCTAACGCTGAGCGGTGCCTAACTGAGAGGCATCGCCACAGCGGAGTGCAGGGTCTGTGATCAATAGCGGCGGCAAGGCCGTCATGTTCGGCGCGCAGAAGGGCTCGAGACCCGAGCAGTGGCAGAGCGCCCGACTACCGTCGCCCCGACCCTCACGTACCACCACTCTCCGGCATTCCCTGCCCTCGCAACGAAACCCGGCGAGACAAGCGGTCCAGACGTCTGCCGAAGCTGCGCCTAACCGCCCGACTCACCCTGTCGGCGGATCGTCGGATGGCGACATAGAGGTCCGAATCGGTGCTCTCGACGACGACCTCGGGCGCCTGGTTCAGGCGCACGATGAGCCGGCAGCGCTTGTCTTGGCCGCCGCGCCGCCCATTGACGTCCGACAGGTGGGCCTCCACCTCGCGAATACGCTCGCTGCCGAAGGCCAGGTGGTCCCGCAGCCGCCGCCGCAGGTAGCTGCTCAGCGCATTGGTTGCCGGAAACTGGGGCGATTCGATGCGGATTTCCATGCATTGCCTCCTGATGTATGAGTGAAATAAGCATGGCGTCGAGCCCGGTGATGCAACAGTCGGAATCGCGGGCTTGAGACATCGAATAATTCGAACCCCGGCAGGCCAGCTGTTAGGCCTGGGCGACACTGACGAGGCTGTCCGCGAAGCGGCCGGTCGCACCGCTCAGCCTATCAAGTCGCCCTGCTCGTCGAAGAACCTGAGCTGCTCGCCGTCGAATCCGAGTTCGATCTTCTGCCCGGCGCCCTCGGCCGGCCCGCCGTGCAGGCGCGCCACCAAGCACGTCTGCTCGGCGCCTGTCGTGTCGCCAGGCGGCCGAACCTTGACCAGACGCTCGTGACCCAGCGACTCCACGCTCTCGACGATCATCTCGATCGTCATGCCCAGGTGCGGGGAAAACGCCTCGGGACGTAGCCCGACCAGAAAAGGACCCGCAAGATGCCGCATCAGCTCGCGGCACCGCTGCGGCAGTTCCGCCAGCGGGATCTCCCATCCGCTGTTGCGCAATTGCAGGGACCTACCATCGCGACTCAGGCCCGCGGCCAGGATATTCATCCCAGGATTGCCGAGAAACCCGGCGACAAAGGTGTTCGCGGGGCGGTCGTACAACTCCTGCGGTGGACCGACCTGCTGCAGCTGACCGGCGTTGAGTACCGCAACGCGATCGCCCAGGGTCATGGCCTCTACCTGGTCGTGGGTGACATAGACGGTAGTGATCGCGAGCCGCCGCTGCAGACGGGCGATCTCGGCGCGGATTTGCGTGCGCAGCGCCGCATCGAGATTCGAGAGCGGCTCGTCCATCAGAAACACGCGCGGATGGCGCACTATCGCACGCCCCATTGCGACCCGCTGGCGCTGGCCGCCCGAGAGCTCGCGCGGGCGCCGCCCGAGCAGCGGCGTGAGGCCGAGCAGTGCCGCGGTCTCGCTTACCCGTGCGGCCATCGCCGACCTGCCCAGCCGCATCATCCGCAACGGGAATTCCAGGTTGCGACGCACCGTCATATGCGGATAAAGCGCATAGTTCTGAAACACCATCGCAATGTCGCGCCGCTGCGGCGACAGCGCATTGACGCATTCATCGCCGATCCAGATCTCGCCGCCGCTGATCGGCTCCAGGCCGGCCAGCAGACGCAGGGCCGTCGACTTGCCGCCGCCCGACGGCCCGACCAGCACCATGAACTCACCGTCGCCCACGCTGAGGCTCAGGTCACTGAGCGCCCGGGTGCCATCCGGATAGGTCTTGTCGACATGACGATACGCGACGCCGGCCATGGCTCAACCCTTGATGCCGCTGGCAGCGACACCGCGCACGAACCAGGGTTGAAACAGCAGAAACACCAGAAGCACGGGTACCACCATCATCATGCCGAATGCAAAGATATCGCCCCACCGCAGCGGCGGCAGGCCGTGGAAGGTCGCGATGGCCAGCGGCAGTGGTCGCACGTGCTCGCTGCTCGTGACCATCAGGGGCCAGAGAAAGGCCCCCCACTGGGTCAGAAAGGTGAGTATTGCGACGCTCGCAAACACCGGCTTGGCATTCGGCAGGATGACGCTGAAGAAGGTGCGCAGCACACCGGCGCCGTCGATACGCGCCGCCTCCTCCAACTCCCGCGGCATGCCGATGAAATAGGTGTAGAAAAGGTAGATCGAGAACGCGTTGGCGACAAACGGCAGTATCTGCACCAGATAGGTGTCTCGCCAGCCGAACAGCGAGACGAGGTAGAACAGGGGTACGGCGATAGCCTCGACCGGGATGATCATCACCGCCACGACCAGACTCAACAGCAGGTCGCGGCCGCGCCACGCCATGCGTGCAAAGGCGTAGCCGGCGAGTGCGTTCACCAATAATCCCACGCCGACGATGGCACCATTGATGAACAGCGAGTTCCACAGGAAGCGGGCGAAGTCGACGCGGGCGAACACGTCCCGGTAGTTCTGGAACGACATCTGCGCCGGCCAAAAGGCACGCCATTCGCCCGCCTCCATCAGCACGCGCGCATCTGGCTTGAAGCTGCCGGCGACCATGAACGCAATCGGACTGATAAACAGCAGCCCAAGCAGCAGCAGACCGATATAGACGAGCGGGGCCGCGGTACGCGAACTCATGCCATCTCCCGCTCCTGCCTGGCCAGGCGGCGCAAAAGCCAGGAGATCAACAACACCACGACAAAGAGCACGACGCTCATTGCGGCGCCCCGCGCCACCTGCTGGCGGGTGAACGCGGCCTGTACGGCCTCGAACATCACAGTCGTAGTGGCGTCGTGCGGGCCGCCCTGAGTCATGATCTGCACCTGGTCGAAGAGCCGAAAGGCCAGGATGGTGGTCACGAGCACGACGAAGATCATCGTGTTGCGCAGCTGCGGCAGGGTCACATGCCAGAATTGCTGCCAACGACCGGCCCCATCGATCATGGCCGCCTCATAGAGTTCGGCGGGAATCGCCTGTAGTCCGGCGAGCACGATGACCATCTGGAAACCGGCGCCCTGCCACAGCGACGTCAGCATAATGGCTGGCAGTGCGAGTCCAGGGTCGTGCAGAAAATCACGCGGTGCCCAGGCACCGAGGCTCAGCAGCTCCAGAAAGGCATTCATCATCCCGTTGGGCCCGGGGGCAAAGATCAATATCCAGACCACGGCGACGAGAGACAACGGGAAGACAACCGGCATGAAGAACAAGGTGCGGAACAGTGCGATACCGCGCAGACGCCGGTTGAGCAGCAGTGCCAACACCAGGGCCAGCGCCGTTTGCAACGGCACGACCACCAGCGCGAACAGCAGGTTATTGAAGACGGCGCGTGTGAAGGATGGGTCCGCGAAAATGCGGCGATATTGTTCTAGGCCGACCCACTCGAGCGGCAGCGGCGAGCCGAGC
>JASFJQ010000087.1:0-7888 GCA_050121305.1 Chromatiaceae bacterium | reverse complement strand
ATGTCATCGTACGCCTGACCACCGATGACGGGCGCTATCAGCGCGACGGCCACTTCGGTAAGGATACCGAGGAGGAGCCCCAGGTGCGGGCCTGCCTGCGCGGCCGATCGTATCGCCAGCGACTTTATTCGGCCGAGCGGCTGCTCTACCCGATGGGACGGGTCGGTAAGCGCGGAGAGGGCAAGTTCAAACGCCTCAGCTGGGACGAGGCGCTCGAGTATGTCGCGCGCAAGATGATCGAGATAAAGAACGAGTATGGTTCGACGGCACTCCTGGATCAGAGCTATGCGGGCGCATCCTATGGCGTGCTGCACAAGTCCGACCAAATCGAGGGGCTGCTGGGGCGCTTTCTCGGCATGTTCGGTTGCCGCACCAACTCATGGTCGGTGCCCTCCTACCAGGGCACGACCTCCAGTTCGCGCTGGACCTTCGGCACTATCGAGGACGGCAACGAAGACGATACCTTTGCCCACACCAAGCTGATGATCATGTGGGGCTGGAACCCGGCCTACACCTTTCACGGCGGCAACACCTTCTACTACATGCGGATGGCCAAACAACGGGGCTGCAAGTTCGTGCTGATCGACCCGCAGTACACCGATTCCGCGGCCGCCTACGATGCCTGGTGGATCCCGATCAGGCCCAATACCGATGCGGCGATGATGGCCGGGATGGCGCACTACATTTTCACCAATAACCTGCAGGACCAGGAATTCATCAACCGCTTCACGTTGGGCATGGATGCGGGCACGATGCCGGACTGGGCCGGAAATTCGCCGAACGGCCAGGAGAACTTCAAGGACTATATCCTCGGCACCTACGACGGCGTTGCCAAGAGCCCGGAATGGGCCGCGCAGATCTGCGGCGTATCGGCTGACGATATCAAGAAACTGGCGGACATGTATGCCAGGACCAAGCCCGCCGCGCTCAAGGCCTCCTGGGCGCCGGGGCGCAATGCCTATGGCGAGCAGTACAACCGCATGGCCGCCGCGCTGCAGGCGATGACCGGAAACATCGGCGTGCTGGGCGGCTGCGCCGAGGGCGTGGGCAAGGCCTGGCATGCCGAGGCGGTAGCCTATCCGTATGATCAGTACGCCAATATCTGGTTTTCGTCCATCAAGTCGGATCGCTGGGCGCACTGCGTCCTGAATTATCCGAACGTGAGTCGGGAGGAGATCGGTCTGTGGCCGCGGCAGGACCAGTTGGACGGCGTGATCCCGAACATCAAGGGAATCTTCTGGCACGGCTCTGACTGGTTCAACCAGCTCACCAACATCAATAAAGAAATCGCCGCGATGGACAAGATGGAACTCGTGGTGTGCATGGACTCGACCATTACACCGTCGGGCCTGTACGCCGACGTGCTGCTGCCGATCGCGACGCATTTCGAGCGCCACGACGTGGCGCTGCCCTGGTACAAAGGGCACTACTATATCCACCGGCCCAAGGTCATCGAGCCGCTCGGCGAATCGAAGAGCGACTTTCAGGTGTTCACCGAGCTGGCCTATCGGATCGGCGAGAAGACCGGCATCGGGGAGCATTTCGGCAAGAGCTATAACCCGAAGGCGGATCGCAGCTATTTTCACAATCCGGATGCGGTCGACGAGGCCTATCTGCGCGACTGGTGGGAAGGTAAGGTGATGCCGCACCAGCATGTCGACATGAGCTGGGACGAGTTCAAGCAGCGCGGTATCTATAAGTTCAAACTCGACCAGCCGCATGTCGCATTCCGTGAGCAGATCGAACAGGGCAAGCCCTTCCAGACGCCCTCGGGACGCATCGAGATACTCTGCACCGAGCTGGCCCAGATCGGCGACTGGACGCGAACACGCTACGGTTATCATATCCCCTCGATCCCGAAGTGGATCGAGCCCTGGGAATCGCTGAACAGCCCGAAGACCGCAAAGTACCCGTTTCATCTGATCTCGCCACACCCGAGGTGGCGCACCCACTCGATATTCAACAACTGCAGTTGGCTGCGCGAGACCTATGAACAGGAGGTGACGGTGAACGCATCGGATGCGCGCCGCCTGGGCATCAAGACGGGGGACACGGTAGAGGTCTGGAACGAACGCGGCCGCGTGGTGGTACCTGTCTACGTGACCGAACGCTGTATGCCGGGTGTTGCCGTTATCCACGAAGGCGCCTGGCTCGATCTCGACACAAACGGCGTCGACCGCTCCGGTAATCCGGACATGCTGACGCTCGACGAGCCCAGTCCAGCCGGATCTTTCGCCTACAACACCGTGCTCTGCGACATCCGCAAGACCGACCTCGTGCACCGACCGGGTTGGGACCAATTGGCAACGGCACGCTCCCACGTATTCCGTCGCGACCTCTGAGAGGGAGGGCTGATTGATGAAAAAGATCAAGGACCGCGCGCTGCTGAAGGCCGCCATCAAGCGACGCAAGAAGACCGTCTATGAACCGGTCAAGCCGGAGCAGCAGCTCGGCTTCGTGCACAACAACGTCGACTGCATCGGCTGCCGCGCCTGCGAGATCGCCTGCAAGGACAAGAACGGCCTGCCGTCCGGGCCGCGCTTTAGGCGCGTGCTGTACGTCGAGGGTGGCACCTATCCCGATGTGTTCGCCTACAAGGTCAATATCTCTTGCAACCACTGCGCCGAGCCAGCCTGCCTCCCCGCCTGTCCCACCGGGGCCATCTGGAAGCGACCGGACAACGGCATTGTCGATATCGATTCGACGCTGTGCATCGGCTGCCGGCGCTGCGAAGCGACCTGTCCCTATGGTGCCCCGCAGTGGGATCCGGAGGCGCAGATCGTCAAGAAATGCAATCTGTGTGTCGACGAGCTCGAGGCCGGCCGCAAACCCTACTGTGTGATGGCTTGCATGATGCGTGTGCTCGACGTCGGGCCGATCGATCTGCTGCGGCTGAATGAGTATCAGACCAAGGCGATAGGGCCCCATGAGGAACCCGTCGGCAACGTCAAGAACTTCGCAAATCCCGAGTTGACGCACCCGTCGATCGTGTTCGTTGCGCACAGCAAGGGGCGGGTGGACAAATGATCGTAATCGGCGACGCCTTTGGATCATCTGCGATACCGCCGGGTCGGTCGCTGCGTCGGGGAGGGCTGGCGACATGAAGGATGCATTGAGCGTTTTTCGCGACGCTATCGCATTGGATCTGATGACATTCGCGCAGCTGCACGATCGCGAGCTGGATGGGTCGACCGTCTCCTTATTGCAAGCGGAACGTTTCCCCGAGGGTCTGGCATTCCGCCTCGAATCTGCACAGGCGAAAGAGCTGCTCAGCATGCTCGCCCGCATCGTCGCGGAGATGCAACTCGATGATGCACGACAGCGTGATGAGCTGGCGGCCGACTTCGCCTCCGTTTATCTGACGCATGGCGTGGGCGCCGCGCCGTGCGAGTCGGTCTGGCTCGACGAGGATGGCCTGATCATGCAGCAGCCGATGTTCGAGGTGCGCCAGTCCTATGCGCAGCTCGGCCTGAAGGCGCCGGATTGGAGAAAGCGGCCCGATGATCATCTGGTCTATCAGCTCCAGTTTGTCGTAGCACTGCTGGAGAACGACAGTGCCTCGGCACTGTCGGATGCCGCAAGATTCCTGGATGAGCACACGCTGCGCTGGTTGCCGGATTTCGCCAAACGGGTGGCGCAACGTGCCGCGACGCCTTTCTATGCAGGCTTGGCGATGCTCACCTCGGTCTACCTGGACGAACTCCGGGATGTGCTGGCCCAGATCCTGGATGAGCCCCGACCGACCGCGCTGGAGATCGAACAGCGCACCAAGTCGGTGGCGGAGGAGCCGCTGCCGATGCCCAGCTCCTATGTGCCCGGCAGTTCTCCGTCCTGGTAGACAGGGACATCTGTCCATGAACCCTGCCACGACCAATGACCGGCGAGGCAGCAGTGTCCTTATCCCATGGACGGAGGACCTCGATGCAACTGCGTGAGTTGCTTGCGGAGGCCTGTGGCGCGGTACCGACGGCGGATCCGGAGCGCTGCGTGCATACACGGGCCGAAGTGGCGAGTTGTCAGCGTTGCGTATCGGCCTGTCCGGTTGACGCCTGGAGACTTGATGACGAGGCCCTGGCGATCGACACGGACCGTTGCGACGGTTGCGGAATCTGTGTGGCCCACTGTCCCGAGGGTGCGCTCTCGCTGGCCGGTGTCTCGGCACAAGCGCGCCCAGGAGAGCGGGATTTAACACTATCCTGCGAGCGCGTCGTCGGTGAGCGTCCCGGCTGGCGTGTACCCTGTGTGAACGCCGTCAGTCTGCAGCAGATGGCATCGATGTATCGAGATGGACTGCGCAGATTGTCGTTGCGGACCGCCGGGTGCCAAAGCTGCCCGCGCTATGACGCCAGGGGGTTGGCGCACCGTCTGGACCTGTTGAATCGGGTGCTTGCGCAACGCCGACTGCCGGGCATCGATCTGATGATCGAGTCGGCCGGCCAACGACCTGGAACCGAGTCGGCCCCGGGGGTGGAAGCACCCGCGCCGCAGCTGAATCGGCGTGCCTTTTTCCGTCGCATGGCCGCGGCCGTCGCAGAACATCCATGCAACCCCAGCGATCCTGTTCCGCGGGCGCCAGGAGAATATCTGCCGCCTACCCAACCTGGCGATCTGGCCCTATTCGCACCCGAGATAGACCCGGCCAGCTGCAATGGCTGCGATGCCTGCCTGCAGATCTGTCCACACGATGTCTTTGCCATGGAAGGGGAACCGGCCAGTCTCGTCACAAGGGTCGACGCTTGTACCGGCTGCGGCCTGTGCGCGGATGTTTGTGACCAGGGTGCATTGTCGATCAGGGTCGGCCAGACATTCAGACAATCACGGTTGGCGCTGCAATGCCGAACTTGTCCGGCATGTGGCGTCCAATTCCACCGGCCGGCGCAGGGGGTCGGCGGCGCGGAGCGCTGTCATGTCTGTTCGCGGGTCAACCATCAGCGCAATCTGTTCCAGGTGCTCTGAACTGCATGCCCCCGTCTTGTACCGCGCGGTCTTCCCTGCGATCAGCCAACATCTAGCCTGCATAGGCTACCGATTCACTGCTGCGGCCCTCGATACGCTCGCGACGGAAAACGGTGAGATATGCAGGCTAGCGGACGCGGATAGCGCCCGCTTTTTCGACTATTCTTACAAAATAATGACACGGTAGTTGACCTAGGTCCCGTTGCGTATCTGTAGGGCCCGCAGCCCGTCGGGTTCGATGCCTGGCTGCAAGGTTTGTGTTCATTACCAGCCACGATTGGAGCTGGATGCCGCCCTTTCGCTGAATAGCTTGGGACAGAGGCACCGATGAAACGAACCGTGATCTTTGTTGCTCTTCTGACACTGGGCGCCGCCATGCGACCTCTTGCCGCCGACCCGCAGGGTCTGGCGGGACCAGCGCTGCGTTTCGAAGGCTATCCGACGGCCCCGAGCTTTGCGGTCGCCGAGCCGAGGCGGCGTTCGAAATTGCCGCGCTGCATCCGCTGCCATGCGGAAATGGAGCCGGACCCGACCATCCGTAGACTCCCGGATGCCCCTCACGTCGATGGTATCAGCCATGGCAGCGGACGGATCTGGTGCCTAGTCTGCCACGACAAAGAGGAACGCAATTACCTGCGCACCCTAGTCGGCGAAAAGCTGGAGGCAGACCAGGCCTATCTGCAGTGCGGCGCCTGTCATGCGCTGCAGCAGAAGGACTGGTACTTCGGCGCACATGGCAAGCGCGTCGAGACCTGGGATGGCGAGCGAATAATCCACAATTGCACCAGCTGCCACGACCCACACGAGCCCGCCATCGAACCACGTGACCCCAAACCCCCGCCGCAGGTCCGACTCGGCCTGCAGCGGGTCGAACCCGAGATACCGAATCACCGGCCACGCTGGGAATCGCAGGACATAGCCGGTGGTGAGATCGCGCATGAGTGACGAGGATCGCGACGGCCCGGGTCGAGATTGCGATGCCGGGCGCCGGAACTTTCTCAGGAAGCTCGCTGCCGCGGGCGCGACCACCGCGACGGCCCTGTCCGCCGGGGCGGCGAGGCCGGCCTGGGGCGGCCAGAGCTTCGCAGACGCCTGGAACGATTTTTTCCAGACCCACTATCGGCGCATGACACCCGAGGAGATGCAGGAGACCCTGGCGAGGATTGCCCGCAAGGCCGAGCGCCGCTATGGCGTAGAGATCACCTGCGAGGACACGCCGCCGCGCGAGGGCGTGGTATTCGGTTACGCGATCGATATCTCGCGCTGCAAGGGATATCGCGACTGCGTGCACGCCTGCGTCGAGGAGAACAATCAGGGCAGGGCGTCGGAGATCCAGTACATCCGGGTCCTGCAGATGGACGCGGGATCCACCAATCTCGAGGAGTCGGAGCATTACTACGATCCGGCCGAGGTGCCGGTCGAGGGAAAGTACTATCTGCCGGTGCAGTGTATGCAGTGCGACGATCCGCCGTGCGTCAAGGCGTGCCCGGTCAAGGCTACCTGGATGGAGCCCGACGGTATCGTTGTCATCGACTATGACTGGTGTATCGGCTGCCGCTACTGCATGACCGCCTGTCCGTATTGGGCGCGGCACTTCAATTGGACCGAGCCGCAGATCCCGGCCGACGACCTCAATCCCAAAACCCATTACCTGGGCAACCGCCCGCGCCCGCGCGGGGTCGTCGAGAAATGCCACTTCTGTATCCAGCGCACGCGCAAGGGTAGGCAACCCGCGTGCATGGAGGCCTGCCCGACCGGCGCCAGGATCTTCGGCAACCTGCTGGACCCGAACAGCGAGATCCGCTACGTGCTGGAGAACAAGACGGTGTTCCGGCTCAAGGAAGACTTGGGTACCGAACCCAAGTTCTGGTACTTCACGGACTGAGGGCGGCTGTATGGTGGTGATGCATTATCTCTACGACGCGGTGCGGGAGATGCTGCGCGGCGGCCCGATCTATTGGGCCTGGGTGCTCACGCTGCTGGTGATAATCGCGGCAGGTCTGTGGTTCTACGCCCAGCAGCTGCAGCATGGCCTGGTAGTCACCGGGATGAGCGACCAGGTATCGTGGGGCTTCTATATCGCCAACTTCGCCTTCCTGGTCGGTGTCGCGGCCTCGGCGGTATTGCTGGTGATCCCCGCATACATCTTTCACCGCGCCGATATCAAGCATGTGGTCCTGCTCGGCGAGGGCATGGCGGTCGCCGCGGTCACGATGGCCATGTTGTTCGTGATCGTCGATCTCGGCCGGCCGGATCGTATCTGGCACATGATCCCGCTGCTGGGGGAGTTCAATTTTCCGGTCTCGCTGCTGGCCTGGGATGTGGTCGTGCTCTCCGGCTATCTGCTGCTGAACCTCTCGATCCCCGCCTATGTCCATTTCCGCCACTACAAGGGCCTGGAACCGAACTTCAGGCTGTATTTCCCGTTCGTGGTACTCGCGATGTTCTGGGCGATCTCGATCCACACCGTCACGGCCTTCCTGTTTTCCGCGAATTCGGCGCGCCCGTTCTGGAATACCGCACTGCTGGGCCCACGCTTTATCGCCTCCGCGTTCGTGTCGGGCCCGGCCCTGATCATTATCGCGATGCAGGTTATCCGCGGGGTCACCCACTATCCGATCAGCCAGGAGGTCATCCGGACCATGGCGCTGATCATGGCGGTCTGTCTGCAGATCAATCTGTTCTTCGTCGGCGCGGAGCTGTTCACCGATTTCTACAACGAGGGTGGGCATGCCGCGTCGATACGCTATCTGTTCCTCGGCCTGCATGGCTTTGACGGGCTGCGGCCCTGGATTTGGAGCGCCCTGGCATTGAATGCGGCCGCGCTGGTGATCCTGATGATCCATCCGTTGCGCAACAATATGCTGTTGCTCAATCTCGCCTGTGTGATGGCATTCTTCGGTATCTGGATCGAGAAGGGCATGGGTCTGGT
>JASFJQ010000086.1:0-7900 GCA_050121305.1 Chromatiaceae bacterium | reverse complement strand
CGATTGATACTGCCAGCCCTGCTGTGCCAGCGATTTTGGGAGTTCCGATACCGTTCCCTGTGCAGTCGAGGCGGCCAGGGCGCCTACCGGTAGGCAAATGAGCAAAATAAACACCGCAGTGCGACAATTTGTTGTTCCAGAATGGACAGGCCGGCTACCTTTAGTCCCCATAGCTGATTCTCCCTCTCTGTTAGCGATTGCTGGACGGCCATCCCGGCCGGTCTATGGCGCTGTCGCCGCCCACGGCGGGCGGGGAGGCATCCAATAACCATGCTCCTGCGCGCGGCGCCTCAACTGTTCGTAATGAGAGTTGCGGTATTCGTCCCGCGCCGCCCCCTGCAGCGACTTCATCGCGACCGAATGCCTTGCGACCTCGTCACCGCTCATGATCTGGAATCCCTGCGCCGCGACAGCTGCGGATCCTGAGCCCTTTGCCGCCGCCTGCTGGCCCGGCATAGCGGCATGCGCCTCTGGCGATCGGTAGATCATGCTGCCGTCCTCGGCCGCGGTGCCGACCCAGCCCTGCCCCTCCAATTGCATGCGCAGTTGCTGAGCGACGGTCGGCGTCGCAGCGGTCTTGGGTGCCGGTGGCAGATAATAGACACTGCCGTCCGTGGCCGCAGCGGCACGCCAACCCTGCGCCTGCAGCTGCCGCCGCAGCCTGTCGGCGAGCGAGCCCGTATCCGTAGCCGTATCCGCAGCCGCCGCGGCCTGCGGCGGTTGATCTCGCGTAGTCGGCGACCGATAGATCATGCTGCCGTCCTCGGCCACGGTGCCGACCCAGCCTTGCCGCTCCAGTTCGCTGCGCAGCTGTTCGGCCACGCTCTGCGTCGGCGCCGCTCTGGCTGTCGGCGGCAGGTAATAAACGCTGCCGTCTGCGGCCTCAGAGGCGCTCCAGCCCTGCGCCTCCAGCTGCCCGCGCAGCTGAGCCGCGACCGTACCTTCGCCTGCGGCGGCGGCCGGCGGCGCGGCCTCTTGCATTGAGGGCATGCGATAGATCACGCCGCCGTCTGCAGCGACGCTGCTCACCCAGCCCCCCTCCTCGAGTTGCCGGCCCAGCCGCTCGGCGAGGGAGACCTCACCGGTCTCGTCAGTTTCTGCCATCTGCTCCTCCGGTGCGACCGGTCTCTTGTAGAGCGCACTGCCGTCCGCGCCTTCGACACGCGCCCAGCCATTGGCCGTCAATGCATCACCCAGCTGGGTCGCGAGCCCTTCGTCGGCCGCCGCAGTCAGTGGAAACCCCGCTGCCGTCCCGCCGCAGACCGGGGCGCCAGATAGCAGGCAGGCAAGCACTACGGCAGAAACGGTGGTTGGGGCACCAGGGCTCGTCATGATCCGACTCCTCAATCTCGTCCGGTGGTTGGGGGTTGCTGCGATGCACAGACACGTCTGCATAACCTTACGCAATATGCACGCCACTCACTGGTCAGACTCAGCCTTGAGTTGCGCGATCAGCGACTTACTGCACCGCTGGGCCCGCCCGCCCGGTCCCGACCTCCGGTCGAGGTGCCGCAGCGACCGTTCGCCTGACAAAATGTCAGGGAAATATCCGACCGTTTCCTTAGAATTCGAATAAGTGCGTCGCCGCGTCGCTCGTCTCACCGCCTGTTGGCGCGCCATTATGAGAGGTCTTTGTCTTGGACTGGCTTCGTTCGCGACTCAACAGAAAGTTCGCCATAGGGACTACGGGTGGCCTGGTCGCCAGCTCGCTGGTCTTTCTGGTGCTCTTTCTCGCGCTGTATCGCGGCGAACTCGCCGATGAACGCGCCGCCGCCGCCGAACAGGTGAATCAGCTGCTGCAGACCTCGTTGGAGAACGCCATGTTGAAGCGCGACCTCGAGGGACTGAGGGTGATTGTCGATCGTCTGGGTCAACAGCCTGGCATCGAGGCCGTGTTCATCACCAATCCGGCCGGCGAGATCCGCTTCGCCAGCGATCCGGCGCTGCTCGGCGGATTCCAGCCGACCGACCCGGATCGGCGCACATCCTTCACCGATTTTGTCGAGAACGCCGATGCAGGCGAGATCCTTCGTAGCGTCAACCCGGTCTCGAACAAGGCGCCGTGCATGGAATGCCACGGCGCCGCCGACCAGCATCCGGTGAACGGCGTCCTGTATGTGGACTACGATGCCGCACCGATCCGACACAAGGCGCGACGCACCACGCTATTGCTGATGGGTTCGGGCGCGATGATCGTACTGCTCAACATCGCCGGCGGTTGGTGGTTCATCCAGCGCTACGTGATCGGCCCCGTCGGCAGACTCACCGTCGCCAGCCAGGCCCTGGCACAAGGCGATCTGGGCCGTCGCGCGGACCCGCGGGGCAACGACGAACTGGCACAGCTCGGCCAGGCCTTCAACCGAATGGCGGCACAGCTGCAGGACCGCATCAACGAGTCAGAACAGCAGCGCAGCTTTCTGCAGGATCTGATCGACGCTATCCCGGACGGCGTCAGGGTGATCGGACCCGACTACCGGGTGTTGATGACCAACCGGGCATATCGCCATCAGCTCGGGCTGGGCGATGAAGACGGTGTCGGCGACACCTGTCACCGCGTGTCCCACCAGTCGGAACACCCTTGTCCGCGCACGCTGGTAACCTGTCCGGTGCAGGAGATCGCACTGCATGCACGCCCGATCAAGGCCCTGCATCGTCACTACGACACCGCCGGCCAAGTCAGCGATGTCGAGATCTATGCGGCGCCGCTGACGGTTGCCACCGATGACGGGCCCCAGACACTGGTGGTCGAGTCGATTCGCGACCTGTCGAAACAGATCCAGTACTCGCACGAACAGAAGCTGTCTGAACTGGGCAAGCTCGCGACCGGCGTCGCGCACGAGATCCACAATCCGCTCGCCTCGGTGCGGCTCGCGCTTGACGGCCTGCGCCAAGGCATCAGCGATACCGACCCGGAGATCGTCGAGTACCTCGAACTGGTGGATCAGGAGGTCGACAAATGTGTGGAAGTGACCGAGCGCCTCCTGCGCCTGGGCATGACGCCGCCTGAAGAACCCGAACTGGTCGAGGTGGCATCCGTGGTGCAGGACACACTTGCGCTGCTGCACTGGGAGGCCGAGCAGCTGGGTGTCACGCTGGCGTCCGAACTCCCGCCTGGACTTCGGGTAATGGCCAGTGACAGCGAATTGCGGATGGTGGTGCTGAACCTGGTGCACAACGCATTTCATGCAATGCCGAAGGGCGGCGACCTGAAGGTGTCCAGCCAGAGCAGAGACGGGTGGATAGTAATCGCCGTGCGCGATCAGGGTATCGGCATCGACCCGAACAGGCTCCCACGTATATTCGATCCCTTCTACAGCAGACGTGCGGATGGATCCAAGGGGGTGGGACTGGGACTGTCGATCGTGCGCACCATCGTCGAGAACTATGGCGGCAGAGTCGAGGTGGCGAGTGAGGCCGGCCAGGGCAGCGTGTTTTCGGTCTTCCTGCCGGATGCGGCGGCTGCGAGCGAGGCGGCGCGGTGAAACCGCCTATTCTGGTCGTCGAGGACGACACCACGCTCAATCGACTGATCGTCCGGCAGCTGGAAAAGGCCGGCTATGCCCCGACCAGCGTCGTCCGATGGTCAGAGGCGGAAAGCCACCTCGCCAAATATGAGCCCGCATTGATCATTACTGACGTCCGCCTTCCGGACGGCGACAGTCTGGCACTGCTGCCCCAGCTGGCCGAGGCCTATCCGGTGATTGTGCTGACTGCATTCGGTTCGGTGAGAAATGCGGTCGAAGCAATGAAACAGGGTGCGGCGGACTATCTGCTCAAGCCAGTCGGCCTCGAAGAACTCCTGCTCTCCGTCGAGCGCACGCTGGAAAATTCGCTGCTTCGCAGAGAGAACCAGTTCTGCAAGAGCCAGCTCAGCGCCCGTGATGCGCGCAAAAACCTGATGGTCGGCGACAGCGCGGCACTCCAAGAGGTCATACGATTGATCGAGGCGGTCGGCGCCGATGAGATCTCGGTCCTGATCCAGGGCGAGAGCGGCACCGGTAAGGAGCTGGTCGCAAAGGCGATCCACAACAACAGCCCCCGAGCCAAGCGCAGCTTTGTCGCCGTGGATTGCTGCACCCTGCAGGAGAAGCTGTTCGAGTCCGAACTCTTCGGTCACGAGAAAGGGGCATTCACCGGCGCCGCTCGACAGAAGAAGGGTTTGATCGAACTCGCCGAGGGCGGGACGCTGTTTCTGGACGAGGTAGGCGAAATCGAGGGCGCCATCCAAGCCAAGCTGCTGAGGATCTTGGAGACCGGCCAGTTCCGCCGCCTTGGCGGGACCAAGGACCTCGCGGCCGACGTACGAGTGGTTGCGGCTACGAATCGCAATCTGCAGGCGATGGTTGATGAAGGGAGTTTTCGCGCCGATCTCTACTATCGCCTGAACGGGTTCGATCTAACGGTGCCGACGCTGCGTGAGCGAAGGGACGACATCCCGGCACTCGCCGAGCACTTCATACGCAACCACAGTTTCTCGCGCCGGATAGAAAAGCGCCTCAGCGGGGCGGCCAAACGCAGGCTCATCGCATACGACTGGCCGGGCAACATCCGCGAATTGAAGAACATTATCGAGCGCGCGATCATCCTGTCGCGCGACAAGCCGATCATAGGTCCGGAGCACCTGACCTTTGGCTCTACGACTCAACGCAGCTGTGCATCGGTCACGATGTCGTTCGATCATAACCCGACGCTTGACGAACTCGAGTCCGAATACCTTGCCCTGCAACTGAAAAAGTTTTCCGGTCGACGGGCCGAGGTGGCGAGCACCCTCGGCATTAGCGAACGGAGCATCTACCGGATGATCAAGCGTTTCGGTCTCGAGAAAGAGTAGGATCCTTCGGGCGATGTGCTTCCGGACGCGGTCGAGAGATTGCGCTGGCTAACCACAACTTGCGGGCTAGCCCGCCTTCTCACCGATTGCGCAGCGCGCAGCCCGATAGGGCGCAACGGAAACGGTGATACAAGCGGGCTAGCTTTGGCTTGTCGGCATAGATCAGATGCCGCTAAAGGCGTCTCAGCGCTCTGCCTCTCTGCCCTTGATGTTGCCGGCAACCGCGCCGGCGATCCCGCCGATGGCCGCGCCCGTCCAACCTCTGCCGCCGGAAAGGGCGGCTATCCCGGCACCGGCCGCTGCACCCAGCGCGGCCCCGGAAAAGGTACCCTGCTGCTCCTTGGTCATGTTTGTACAGGCCACAGAGCTCACGACTGCCAGTCCCAGCAATGGATACGCGATTTTCTTCATCATCATTGTCTCCCCGTCAGCGTTTCATTCTCGGCAAGGCCATCTCGACATAGAGTACCTCGAGCACCGGCCTATTCATTTGTTCGGGATTACCGCTGTAGTAGCTATCCAACTGGGAGACCATATCCGGGATACCGACGCCCGACAGCCCATTCAGCAGCACCGGGACGATGCTGCGTCCCCGCATGGCCATCAGATTGTCACCGGCCATCGCCTGCTCTACCTCCAGCACGTTACCGATCCCGATCAGAAAGGCCCGTTTCTGCGCCATGTCGGCCGTCGTCCAGTGCTCGCCGGTTACCAGCGGCAGATCTTCCGGGGCAGGCTGGGTGGACCAGACTACGCTGGACATTGCCGCAAGCATTATCGCAAGAAACGAGAGACACAGTCTCTTCATACGAACCTCCTATTTGGTTGAGCCCGGACAGCATACTAGAGTGCCTGCAGGATAGGTGAATCCGGGACGAAATCGGACCCTACGCCATCACGGCCTCTGATCGGATTTTACGACCCTGGCCATGGCCTCCGAGATACCGAGGGCCGCGTTGAACAGGGAATCCCCGGCCCGATGCGCAAGCTGGGCGGCGACCATCTGCTCGAGACGACGTTCGACCGTCGGGATGGACGATGGCCGCAGGTCGTCGTCACTCGGGTAGTAACGCAGGTGATGGCCCTCCTGGCGGTAGTCCGCATGACCTGCGCGCTGACCCTGCGCGCCCCGCCAGGCGATGCGCATCTGCTCGATTCGCGGCAGGCCCTGATCGGACCGGTGTACCTTGATATGGATCGGCCCCGCCGGCGACTCGAACACCCAGGAGAGCTGATTGCCGGCCTTGGCGACGCCCTTCTTCGGCTGCCATCCAAGGCGCGAGGCCAGCCAGCCGATCAGCAGCCAGGCGATCGGCAGCGCGTGTGGCCCATGGTGCAGCTCGATCTCGGACACCTGCCACAGCGCACCGGGCAAGACGCCGGGTGAGAGGCTCTGCGCGATGATCCGGCGCCAAGGTTTGAGGCGCCGCCAGGCCAGGTTGAACGTGACCTTCTCGTTGCCCTGCGACCAGCGCGCCATCGCCTGTACGCCACGGGCCGGATTCGACCAGCCGACGCTGTCGTAGATGATCTGGTTGGCGATGGGTGCAAAGGCATCGAAGAGGGCGCCGGTGAGCGCCGGGGGTTCAGGACTCAGCCACCACAGCGCGGTCGGCAGATCGCTGATCAGCAGGGACCGGACCACCGATGCGGCGCGCTCCGCACTGCCCGATCGAAAACGCAGCTCGATATGCTCGGCGCAGAGCTGTGTATCGGCATCGGCGCGCCGGCAGTGCGCGGTCACCCAGGCCTGGATATCGTCTGTGGACTGGTCATCGATCACCGCGAGGACCAGCACGCGCGCCGGGTGGTGTTGCACCAGCTCCGGGATTCTGTCGGCACTGCTTATCGCCTGATCCTCACCCTTGCAGATGATCATGACATTCGACATCGAGGCCCGGGTCACGGTGCCGTGGCCTTTCTGCTGGCCATCGATGGTCGCCCAGATCGCAGCGAGCTCGCGTTCGATCTCTACCGGGTCGATGAAGTGTTCAGCCGAGCGCGACATACAGATGGGGTTGTTCCTAGAGCTGTCGCCAGGCATAGCCGTCGGTATCGATCAATCGATCGGCCTCCACCGGGCCCCAGGTGCCGGCCGGATACTCGGGCAACCAGCGCTCGCCGCTACCGGACCAGGCGTCGAGAATGGGTTGAATCCACTGCCAGGAAGCCTCAACGGCGTCGTCGCGCATGAACAGCGTTGCATCGCCGGCCATGACGTCGAGCAGCAGACGCTCGTAGGCCTCGGGGGACTGGTCGCCGAAGGTCGACCCATAGCGGAAATCCATCTTGACCGGATAGATCTTGACCTTAGGTCCGGGCAGCTTGGTGCCGATGCGCAACGCCAGGCCCTCGTCCGGCTGAATCCGCAGCGCCAAGACGTTGGGCTCCAGTGGGTGATCGGTGTCGGTATTGAATAGCATGTGCGGAACGGCCTTGAACTGCACCGCGACCTCGCTGACGCGCTTCGGCAGTGCCTTGCCGGTGCGGATATAGATAGGGACACCGGCCCAACGCCAGTTATCGATGAACAGGCGCAACGCGACGAAGGTCTCGGTCGTGGAATCCGCGGCCACACCGTCCTCGCGCCGATAACCGGGCGCGTCCTTGCCCTGATAGAACCCAGAGGCGTACTGCGCCCTCACCACGTGCCGCTCCACCTCCCCGGGCCGCAACGGACGCAGGCATTGGAGCAGGTCCAGGCGCCGATCACGAATGACATCCGCCTGCATGCTCCACGGCGGCTCCATGGCCACCAGCGATAACAGCTGCAGGATGTGGTTCTGCACCATATCGCGCAACGCCCCCGCGGATTCATAGTAGCCACTGCGGGTTCCGACGCCCTCGGCCTCGGCAACGGTGATCTGGACGTGTTCGATGTGTTTCGAATTCCACAGCGGCTCGAAGATGGAATTGCCGAAGCGCATCGCGAGGATGTTCTGCACCGTCTCCTTGCCGAGGTAGTGATCGATACGGTAGAGCTGGTGTTCGGCGAAGCAGGCCTGCATCGCCTGGTTGACGTCGCGCGCACTCGGCAGATCGCGTCCGATAGGCTTCTCGACGATCAGA
>JASFJQ010000085.1:0-7910 GCA_050121305.1 Chromatiaceae bacterium | reverse complement strand
CCTTGGTCGATTCAACCCTGAGTACCCTGGGAGCCGACAAGCGCGCGCTGTTCTCGACGCTGGGCCGCACCGCTGCGCGCACGCTGGAGACCAAGCTGATCGCCGACAAGATGCAGACCTGGATGGATACCCTGAACGCCAACATCAAGGCCGGCAACACCCGTACCTTCAACGAGAAGCTATGGGATCCCTCGACCTGGCCGAAGGAGGCCAAGGGTGTCGGCTTCACGGAGGCACCGCGTGGCGGCCTGGCGCACTACATCGTGATCAAGGACCAAAAGATCGACAACTATCAGGCGGTGGTGCCGTCGACCTGGAACGCGGGTCCGCGTGACCCGCGGAACCAGCCGGGCGCCTACGAGGCGGCCCTGCAGGACAACCACGAACTCCATGATCCGCAACAGCCGGTCGAGATCCTGCGCACCATCCACAGTTTCGATCCCTGTATCGCCTGCGCGGTGCATCTCACCGATGAAGACGGCGAGGAGATGCTGCAGGTCAAGGTGAGATAGGCCAAGCACATCGCACTGCACCGCGCGTGCAGGCGCCCCTTCCTGGCAGCCACAAAAAAGGGCCCCGCAGGGCCCTGAAGCGTCCTTTCAGAATGATGATCAGCCGAAGCTGTCGTGCACGATGTTGTCATACCAGCTGTAGGCGTACTGCACATCGCGCGCACGCATCTCGGCCGGGCTGTCCTTCGGCGTCAGACCACCCGAGCCCTCGACTTTGCTCAACTGGCCTTCCTTCAGGTCATAGACCATAGCGACCGAGATGGCGTCGTTGGGGCCGACGATGGAATAGCAGGTATTGACCAGCGCCGGATCGCCCGGCTCTTCGCCCTTCAACATGGCCACGACCGCGGCAGCGGCGACCTTGCCTTCCGAGTTTGCGGCATAGCCGGACTTCGGTAACGGCTTGGCGATGGAGGCGTCACCGATGACATGGATGCCCTTGTGGATAGTCGACTCGAAAGAACGGCCTTCGATCGGGCACCAGCCGGAGTCGTCGGTCAGCCCGGCCTTGATGGCGATCGCCCCGGCCTGCTGCGCCGGGATGACATTGGCCACGGCCGCCTTGTGTTCCTTGCCGTCGCCCGTGTACAGCGTGCCGCTTGCCGCATCGACGCGCACGACGCCGCCACCAGTATCGTTGCCCGGTATCCACTCAATGGTGTCCTTGAAATACCGCTCGAACGCCTGGGTGAACAGCCCCTGCTTGGAGAACTTGTCCTTGGCATCCACGATCAGCAACTTGGACTTGGGCTTGTTGGCCTGCAGGTACATGGCGATCTGGCAGGCACGCTCGTACGGCCCCGGCGGGCAGCGGAACGGGTTCGGCGGCGCTGCGATCAAGACGACGCCACCGTCGGCCATGGCCTCGAGCTTTTTGCGCAGCAAGACGGTCTGGTCGCCGGCCTTCCAGGCATGCGGCATAGCCTGCATCGCCGCTTCGTCATAGCCCTCGATGTTGTCTTTGAACGAAATGCCCGGTGCGACGATGCAGCGGTCATAGGCCAATGACTTGCCACCCGCGGTCTTTACCATCTTCCCGGCCGGGTCGATATCGACCACGGTGTCGTGTACGACATTGACGCCGTGTCCCTTGAGGCCGTCATAGCCGACCCGGATGGAATCCATAGTGCGATGCCCCGAGAGGACCTCGTTGCTCATGTAGCAGGTGTAATAGTTCTCGTTGGGCTCGATCAGCGTGACATCGACCGTGGAATCGGCCATGCGGATGTACTTGGCAGCGGTCGCGCCACCGGTGCCGCCACCGACGATCACCACCTTCTTGCTGGCCGCGCCAACGATGGCCGGGAAACCCAGCGAACTGACCGCCGCTGCGCCGCCGGCCACCTGGATGAACTTTCTGCGTGTGAAGTTTGCCATTGTTGTGTCCCCCCCCGATTATTGCTGGCTGGCGAAGAAGTGCAGCACGGCCGCGAGTTCGTCATCGCTGAGTGCGTCGACCTGCTTCTTCATCTTCTTCGGCATCTCACGATGGCCTGACTTGAAATCGGCCATGGAGTTCTCCAGCCAGGGCAGCCACTGACCGGCCAGGATGCCGGCATCGTCGTCCGGCAGTGCGCCGTTTTCGTCGTGGCACTTGGCACAGCCTTTGTCATAGACCTCGGCGCCCATTTTGGCCTTGGCAGGGTCGTGCGGGACCTTGGCCTTGTACACCGGGAGGCTGGCGAAATAGGTAGCCATTGCCTCGATCTGCTCATCGCTGTAGCCCTTTGCGATGCGGTTCATAATGGTCGCCGGGCGCGCATCCTCGGCATGGGTGGCGCCCTTTGGCAGTGCCTTGAAGCCCTGCATGGACTCGATAAAGTAGCCCTCAGACATCCCGGCGAGGTTGGGCGTTGCTGGGCCCACACTCTGGCCATTGGTGCCGTGGCAACCGGCACAGGTGTCGGCCATGGCCTTGGCGCTCGCGCCGGCCATCGCCTGCGTGGCGGACACGACGAAGATAGAGCCGATCAGCGCGGCAAGCGCCTTTTTCTTGCAGCTCATAGTTCCTCCTGATTTCTCTCTGAGTGGAAGGGCAGTGGTATGTTGGTCCGGCGAACGGCCGGTCCCGCTTTGTTGTACGCGATTCATTCCGCGCTGGCCTGCTTGAGGCCCCCGCCGTCCTGGCCGCCGCCGAGCCTGGCGTAGTACACCGCCAGCTCGTTGATTTCATCACGCGTAAGCGCCTTGGCGATAATGCGCATCCGGGAGTAGATGTCGTTGGCGCGTTTGTCCCTGGCGTAGTCTCTCATGGTATCGACGAAATATTTGACGTTCTGACCCGCGATGGCCGGTACGTCGATGATGGCGCCTTCGCCCCGCGGGCCATGACAGGACGCGCAGGGTTGGATCATCCGGGTCTTGTCGCCACGGAACACCAGCTCGACCGTGGTCTCGCTGACGGTGTCTTCTGGATCCACCTCGACCTTGGCGATCGGCTGCTCCGCATACCAGGCCGCCAGCGCGGCCAGCTGCTCGTCTGTCAGGCGCTCCACCGCCTCGTTCATGCGGCGGTTCTCGCGCTTGCCGTCTTTGTAGTCGCGCAGCTGCTTGTAGGTGTAGGCGGCAACCTGTCCCGCCAGCGTCGGGTGTTTGTCGCGATCAGGTTCGGCGCCCCCTTTTCCGTGGCAGGCTGTGCAGGCCAGCACATCCTCGGTCTCGATGGTCTCGATCTTTGCGCCGATCTCCGGGTCGCCATTCTTGACCAGTCGATGGGTCTCAACCGTCCAGGCGACATTCGATGACGGGGCCGCCTGACTCAGGCCGATCGGCAGCAGAGAGCAGGAGAGGAGAATCACGAGGTGCTTCTTCATCGGAATCAATACCCCCATGCCAACGAACCGGGTGCATCCAGAATCAGCAGCTGGACAATCGGTATGCCATAGGCCACCACCATCCACACGGCCACGATACCGTTCCATAGCGCAAAGCCGTTCATCGGTTTGGGCACATGCATCGGCGGGTAGACCGCTA
This sequence comes from Chromatiaceae bacterium, assembly GCA_050121305.1. Taxonomy (GTDB): domain Bacteria; phylum Pseudomonadota; class Gammaproteobacteria; order Chromatiales; family Chromatiaceae; genus Thiosocius. Next base: position 4,425 of record JASFJQ010000085.1, on the reverse strand, counting down.
CTGCCCAGTCATCGTCGCTCTCATTCTCTGCCCTCTTCGATAGGTGCGACAGCAGCAGGTTGAGAACAAACAGCAGGGCCGAGAACAGCAGGATGGCACCACCCACGATCATTGCCACTTCGTGCGGATCCCACTGTGCCACCAATGGAGAATCGTAGGGCGTCGATGAGATCCTGCGCGGCTGTCCCAGCATGCCGAGTGCATGCCACGGCAGTGTCAGGACCAGCATCCCGATGGTCCACAGCCACAGCTGCATCACGGCCATGCCGCGCGAGGCCAGCTGTCGGCCGGTCAGCTTGGGCCAGAGAAAATAGGCGGTCGCCAGATACATGATGACCGTGGTGCCGCCGAAGATCAGATGGAAGTGGCCGGTGACCCACTGGGTGTTGTGCACCAGGGTGTTCATCTGGTAGCTGGCGTTGACCATCCCCCCAAAGCCGCCGGCGATCAGCATGAACAGCGCCAGCATGCCGGCAACGACCATGGGCTGCTTCCAATCCAGGGCGCCGATCCAGCCGAACAGACCCTTACCGCCGCGCAGACGCCCGGCCCCTTCGAGGGAAGCGAGTACGGTGAAGCCCGTCAACAGCGTCGGAATGGCCACACCGAATGTCCCCAGCATATGCAGGAATTTGAAACCGGCGGATTGTTGCGGGTCCATGTAGAGATGATGGAAGCCGATCGGTACGCTGATCACCAGCAGCATGATGAAGGCAATCCGCGCCATTTCGTCGCTGAACAGACGCCCACCGGCGACCTTGGGCAGGATGGTGTACATCGCGATATAGGCCGGGAACAGCCAAAAATAGACGATCGCATGCAGCGTCCAGGAGAACAGTGTGCGTGCCAGCCCGGGGTCGATGGTGCTCATCAGGCCGAGCGACCAGGGGATCAGCTGAAACAGCATCTCGATGGCGACGCCGGCACTGGTCCAGAGCCACATTATCGCGTTGGCCGTGGTGCCGTACATCGCCAGCGGGACCACCTGGCCAGGATTCTCACGCTTCCACGAGACCGTGGACATGATCATCTCCAGACACCAGATCCAAGATCCGACAACCAGCAGGGTGGCGCCGATGTAAAAGGCCGGGTGGGCCTTCAGTGGCGGATAGAAGGTGTATAAGACCGAGGCATGGCCGGTGAGCAGCGGGATTGCCGCCATTACGGTTCCGCTTAGCGCGACCAGGAACGCAGCCCATGCAAGGCCCGGTTTCCATAGCGGGCGTTTCAGTGCGCTGCTGGCCGTGTAATAGCCGAATCCCATGATGAAAAACGTCGTCAGTACGAAGCCCAGCAGTACACCGTGGGTCGATACGGACGCGAAGTACCGTTCGTGCGATTCGATCGCCGGGAACAGGCCGCTGCGGTTGGCGACCTGGTACAGGCCGAGGACGATGGCCACGAAAAACGCGGCGAAGGCGACCCAGAGATTTGCCATCGCCAAGGATTTGGATCTGTCGTACATCTTTGTCTTCACCAACTCATGGTGTTAATTGCGATCAGCCTTTCGGGATGACCTTGAGTTTCGACCACATGTAGTCGTGGCCCAGGCCGCAGTACTCGTTGCAAAAGAACTGCGACTCCCCCTCGCGCGGGAACGCGGTGGTGACCTCCGAGATATAGCCGGGGATCACCATGGTGCTCATGTTCGTGAAGGGGACGTGGACGCCGTGGACGATATCGGGACTGGTGATGCGAAAGGTCACCGGTGTGTCTACGGGCACCTCGATCATCTGTGGGTAGAACGAGTAGCGTGCGGCGATCATGCGCACTGTCAGGGTACCGTCTTCGTTCGTGGTCACGCCGAGGTTGTCCTCGGCAAACTCGCCCGAGAGGTGCAGCGTCTTGGGGTCGATGGTCTCGACATTACTCGGTGGGTGCATGTTCAGCGTGATCGCGGCATAGGTCATCGAGCCGACCATCACCACGGTGATCAAACCCACCACATACATCCATTTCTTTTCTAGCGGATCAATATGCACCTGTTGCTACCTCGCGCTAGGAGACCGGTCCATGCGACATGAAGATGCCGAAGAAGAAATACAGCCAGCTCACCAGCATGGCGATTCCGATGACGAGGATCACCGCCCAAGTCCCCCGTGGGGGCGCCTCTAGGATGCGCCGCTGTTCGTCTTCCGACAGTCCCGTCATGATGAATCTCTCCGAATGTCGACAAATTTCTAGTGGTTATCGCAGCGAAGCCCGGCGTCGACGTCGACGTCAACGTCAAGGTGCTATTCGCTGAGTTCGCTTTTGCGGGCTTGGTCTGAGTTTGGAATACCGCTGAGGGATTCTTTTTGTTTCAGCCGTCCCAGCCAGGCACCCGGGGAACATAAACCGACTAGCCGGTTTTTAAAAGGGTTTTTTGAGTATAAGTGATGGGTTATGAACGAATTTAACGTGGGTTAACGTCGTCTTCCTGGTCACGAGTGGAGCGCGATCAGGACAGGTAGAAGGATTTCTGGCCAACCTCGGTGGCTGGCGAGAAATATCAGGTCAGGTGTCTCAGTCAGCGACGGTCCTACAGCGCCGTAGGATGCTGATACGGCCGCGGGTAACGTTCCTTCAACTGAACCGCCGCCCAGCAACTCACAGCGGCTTACTTCACCGCCCGTCGGACGCGCGCCCCCCGCAGGCGCAGGGCGTTCAGCACAACCAGCAGCGAACTCAGCGACATCCCGATCGCGGCACCCCAGGGGGCGATGAACCCCAGCGCCGCGGCGGGAACGGCGAGCAAATTGTAGCTGGCCGCCCAGGCCAGGTTCTGGCGAATGATGCGTCGGATCTTCTCGGCCAGTCGGCGCATCTCGGCGATTACATCGAGTTCACCGCCCAGTACCAACAGCCCACTGTTGACCTGTGCCAGTTCCGTGGCGTGTGCAAACGAAATCGATACATCGGCGCCGGCCAGCGTCGGTGCGTCATTGATGCCGTCGCCCAGCATCGCGATCCGCGCGCCTGACCGCTGACGATCGCGGATCCATCTCAGTTTGTCGGCTGGCGTCAGGTCGCCGCGCACTTCGTCGAACGCCAGACCATTCGCGAATCGGTCGACGCTGACTTGGCTGTCGCCGCTCAAGACGGCGATGTGAGAGACCCCTTGTGCGCGTAATGACTGCAGGAGTTCCTCGGCACCGGGACGGATTCGATCGCTGAGCGCAAACAGTGCGCCGCTGCCGCGATCGCCGCCTAGGGCGACGACCATCTGGCCGCGCGCCTGGAGGGCGGCGATCTGGTCACGCAGGCACCCTTCCACCTCCGCGAACAGCGCGAATCCTGGCCTACCGATCCGCCATTCCCGGTCATCCAATCTACCGGAGATGCCCTGGCCGACGTCGTTGTTGAGGTCTGTGACGTCAGCGACATCGCCAGACCAGGCGTCGCGCAAGGCCCTGCCGATCGGGTGCTCGGAATGTGCCTCGAGGGATGCGGCGATCGCCCGCGCCTGGTCGGTCTCCAGACCGCCGAAGACCGCGATCTCTTCGACCGTCAGCTCGCCGGCAGTCAGGGTGCCGGTCTTGTCGAACGCAAAGGTATCGCACTGTGGGAGGACCTCGATGGCGTCGCTGCGCACCGCCAGCATCCCGCTATCGGCGAGGCGACCGACCCCGACCGCCGCCGCAACCGGGGTGGCGAGGGCCAGCGCGCAGGGGCAGGTGACGATCAATACCGCAACGGTGTTGGGCAGGGCCGCTGCGGGATCGATCCACAACCAGGCGCCCGCGGTGACTGCCGCGATCACCAGGACCACGGCGACAAACCAGGTCGCCGCGCGCTGTGCCAGTATCGCATACCGCGGTGCGTCCCCGATTCCGCGTGCCAGGAGTCGGTGGATCTCCGCGACGGTGGAATCCGCGCTCTCTCTCGCGATTTCGATCACGACCGACTGGTCGACGTTGCAGGTGCCGGCGATGACCGTGTCGCCCCGGGTGCGCGAGACCGGCAGCGGCTCGCCGGTCAGCAGGGATTCGTCGAAGCTGCTGCTGCCTTCGACCAGATGGCCGTCGGTCGGCACGATTTCGCCCGGTTTCACCCGCACCCGGTCACCCGGCCGGAGGTCCGATACCAGGACCTCTTGTTCCCCGTTACTCGCCAGGCGCGTTGCCGATCTGGGGAGGATCTTGCCCACGCGGTCGAGCGCGTCGGCCGCGCGAATTCGACCTCGCAGTTCAATGCGCCTTGCGAGCAGGACCAGAAAGACGAACATGGCGATGGAGTCGTAGTAGACCTCGCCGGACTGCATCACCGTGGTGTGCAGGCTGCCGAGGTAGGCAACGCTCAGGCCCAGCACGATGGGTACGTCCATGCCAAGGCGGCGGTTTCGCAGGTCGCGCCAGGCCCCGATGAAGAACTCCTGGCCCGGGTACGCGAGCAGCGCGGTGGTCGCGAACAGGCTCGTCCAGCGGCCAATGCGCACCCACAGGG
>JASFJQ010000084.1:0-7921 GCA_050121305.1 Chromatiaceae bacterium | reverse complement strand
GCCGTCTGCGTCAGCTCTACATTCAGGCCGCGCTTGATTCAGTCGACGAATCGTAGTCGTGCCTCGGGCGCCGTCCTTACGCACGATATCCTGAAGAGACGGTGACTCTACTAGCCTGCATGTTGCTCTAACCAGTCGCCCGTGGACGGATGCGAATGAGTCGGCAGAGATGCGGCGAAGTCACAATCGCGGCACTTTCCCGACAGTACAGTTTGTCCGCCGTCCCCGATCTGTCCAGGCGCTCGCCTGTCCAGGCACGCCTGTACTTGGTCTTACGCTGCACATCCGTATGCAGCGCCCTGCGGGCCAGCTTGCAGCTGTTTCAATCCGCTCCGGGCGGCACCGAGCAATTCCGCCAGCATCCGTGATGCCGGTGACAGAGGCGGGCTAGACGTCCGACTTGGTGCTGGCCCTGTGCTAAGCTTGCGCGCCGAAGACTGATCAAGCGTCCAAAAGCGGACATGCTTTTTGGCTTACATGCCCGGCGACAACACCCGCCAGGGCAGCTGTTGAGACAACAGCGATGAACATCATGGATCAACTGGTCCTGCTCCTGCCTTCCCTGCCACTGGTGTCGGCGTTGCTGACCCAGCTGCTGAGCAGGACGATGGCCCGAAACGTGACGTACATCAGCGTCGCAGGGGGCATAGTCTGCTTCCTGATCTCAGCGATCCTGCTGGGCCTGGTCCTGTCGGGAGAGCCGTTCTCGCGCCTGGCGCTCGGTGGGTCCTGGGGCAGCCTACTGTTCGACCCCCTCAGTGTCCTGATGGGTCTGCTGATTGCCGGCATCAGCCTGTTGGTGAAGATCTATTCGGTGCGCTACATGGCCGAAGAGACGGGTTATTCTCGGTTCTTCGTGCTTCTCGATCTGATGACAGCGGCCTTGTTGGTCATGGTGGCAGCAGGCGACTTGATCACTCTGTTGATTGCCTGGCATCTAATCGGCGTGCTGCTCTATTTTCTGCTCGGTCACGACACCCGCAGCCGCTCGGCCTACCGATACGGTTTCTGGACCTTTATCACGTACAGATTCGGTGACCTGCCTTTGTTGCTCGCGGCCGCGGTGCTTTTTCATACCTTCCACACCTGGTCGCTGCCCGGCATCTTCGATGCGTTGGCTGCCAATCCCGATACCCGAACATTTCTTGACCTGCCGGTATCCGAGGTGGTGGCCGCACTGATCGCGATGTCGGCCTTCGCACGTTCGGCGCAGTTCCTGTTGCATACCTGGTTGCCCTACACGATGGACGGCCCAACACCGGTGTCCGCGCTGATGCACGCCGGCATCGTCAACGCCGGTGGTTTTCTTATCAATCGATTTGCGCCCGTATTCGCCTACACGGAGCACGTGCTGCACTGGGTGTTTATCGTCGGCCTGTTCACCGCCGTGATCGGCTCGGTGCTGATGCTGAGCCAGCACGATATAAAAAAGTCGCTGGGTTATTCCACCATGGGGCAGATGGGCTTCATGATTATGGAATGCGGTGTCGGCGCATTCTCGCTGGCGATATTCCATTTGATCGCGCATGGACTGTTCAAAGGGACGTTGTTCCTGGGCGCCGGGGGAATTATCGGAGAAGCGCGGCACGACGACGGTGTGCCAAAGGACGATCTATACACGTTCATCGTCGAGCGACGACCTGCGCGCAATCGCCAACCCTGGCTGCTGATGGCGGCGATCACCCTCGCCATCCCAGTAGTGGTACTGCTGGTGTCACATCTCGCCATCGCGCCCAATCTATTCCAGAAACAGGGCGCCGTCGTCCTGCTGTTCTTTGGTTGGGTCACCGGTGCGCAGCTGCTTTTCGCGACCTACAACATGCGCTCACAGAGCCCATGGCGGCTGGTGTCCCTGATCGTGTTCTCGTTCACCGTGGTGGTGATCGGCTACACGCTCATCAGTCACGCATTCGATGTGTTCCTCTACCCTGATCCGGACTTTGGCGAAAAACTTTATCGGGCAGCCGGTATCGACTTCAGCTGGTTCGTGGTACTCGTCGCCTTCGCCAGCGCGGTGATCGTTCTCGGCTGGTTGCGTGCCTATTACACGGAACGCAAGCAGCGTGGGCGCTGGCGTACCTCGAGCCACTGGTGGCGGAATTTCTACGCCCTGGTCTGGCGTGAATTTCACATCCTGGACATCTATACCGGGCTGACACGGAACCTCCTTGCGGCATCCGCTCGCATCAATGTCTGGCTGAGGTGGGGCTGATGCGAGAGATCGGCTACCTGTTCATCGGGCTGTTCCTGCCGCTGTTTCCTCTCAGCATCCTATTCAACGCGGTGCTCGAGCGTATCGCTCATCCGCTGCTGCGCTCGGCACTCTTGTTGGCATGGCCGCAGGTCGGCCTGCTGGTGTTGTCGACTATTGCCGCCGCACCACCATCCTGGTTGGTCATCTGGGCGCTTGCGACTTCGGCGCTGTACGCCTTCCGGCTGTTGGCGATGCGTGAAATGGGGCGCTGGACGGGATTCCTGGCGACCTCGGCCTGGGCCCTGCTGTGGCTGTCGGCCTCGGCTGGCGTCCAGCCGTCACAACTCTGGCCATTCGCCGCCGCATTCAGTGCCCCGCTGGCTATTCTGGCTCTGCTGGCGAGGAATCTGGAGCAACGTTTCGGGGCCGCCTACACCGGGCTCTACGGGGGGCTGGCGCTCAGCACGCCGCGCCTTGCCGGCGTCCTGGTCATCAGCGTAATGGCGGCTACCGCAACGCCGCTTTTCCCGTCGTTCTTCACCATGTTGGGCACGCTGATTGTCTCGCAGCCGGTACCCGCCATGGTGTTGGCGGTCGTCTGGTTGATATGGAGTTGGGCCGCCGCCCGCCTGCTTCAGGGACTGATTGTCGGCGCCGCTGATCCGAGTCCGGACCATGACCTGGATATCGGCAGGACCTGGGGCTACACCATCGGTTTGGCGGGGCTGGTGTTGGCCGGCATGATCCTCATCGGGAGTTCCTTGTGAGTATCCGGCTCGGTTTGCGCCTCAAGATTCGGGCGATGATCCACGTCGCCGCAGAACCGATTCCGTTCTTCTGGCCGATGCGGACCTTCATCCACCACAACCCCTTGCATGGACTGGAGCACCTGCCCTTCGAACAGGCCGCGCACCAGGGCGCAGCGTTGTTCCATGGCCGCGCCTTTCTGCCCCGTCCCTCCTATCAGGAATATCTCGCCGCCGGCAAGGTCGATCGTTCGTTGTTGTCTGCAGCGATAGCGCGCTTTCTGCAATCCCACCAGGATATCGCGGGGATAGATCTGCAGCATTGGCTGACGGTATTGATGACCGAGGTTCGCGAGACGGTCGCCCGACCACATACCTGGGCCAACACGGCGGATCTGCATGCGTACCTGCATAGTCGCGAGCCGCGCGGCGAGGAGACCGCCCCGGCGACGCTGAAGCAGTATCTGCGTGACAGACTGCTTGGCGATCGCCCCGTTTACGAGGCCGTGGATGCGATGTATGGCACCGAGATCGGGGCCGAACTCGACGAACTGATGATCAAGAGCTGCCTGGACTTCTTCGATGAAGGCCAGTCGGTCTGGGATATGCCGGGTCGCGAGCATGGACTGTTTGCTGCGTGGCGCGACATGGCCAATCGAAACGTGCCTTTCTATCTGCACGGCCTACATGTCAGTCGAATCCTGGAACAGGACGAAAAACCGGAGGGCGTCATCGCCTATGTCCTGGCGCAGTTTGGGGTACCCGAGGACCGATGGATAGACTACCTCACGCGCGAACTGGCGCGTTTGCATGGCTGGGCTGGATTCGTCAAATGGCGGTCCAGTTCTCAGCATTACTACTGGGCAGAACGTTTTCCCGGTGATCTTGTCGATTTCGTCGCCATACGTCTGGCCATGGCGCTTGCACTGCTCCGCAAGGACGGACGCCATGGCCACGCTTGGAATATCGGCACCATTGCCGACGCGATCGAGGCCCGCACGGCCGAGGTCTTCCTGCGCCATGAGTTGCATACCGGCCAGGTGCTCCCCGCGATGGCCCATGCGGTCGACCAGGCATTGCTGCGCGGCAAGGACTCACTCATCCAGCAGGTGCTCAAAGAATACCTGCGACGCAAGACGCTCGACGAGGTGCAGGCGCAGGGCAATAGAATGCTTGCGCTGGCAGAGGCGGCGGACACGCGAAACGCCTTGCTGCAGCTGTCTACACAACAGCTGGATCAGCTGCGGCAGATGATCGCGGCATTCGAGCAGCAGGAGGGCATGATCTGGTTACGTGCGCTCGAGGCCCACGCGATCCATCGGCTGCTAAATGGGTTTGACACCTCGTCACCGCCGGTGCGGGAGAAACGCCCATTTGCGCAGGCCCTATTCTGCATCGATACCCGCTCGGAACGTATTCGTCGTCACTTGGAAGATGTCGGCGATTACCAAACCTTCGGTATCGCCGGCTTCTTCGGGGTCCCGGTCAGCTTCATGGAACTGGGTAAAGGCAGTGAGACGCACCTTTGCCCGGTTATCCTCACGCCGAAGAACCTGGTGCCCGAGATCACCGCCGCGACCCGCCAGGACGATGCCGCCGTGACCGCGCTGGAAAAGGCGATGCACGAGCTCAAGGAGTCGGTCCTGACGCCTTTCGTCACCGTGGAGGCCATCGGGCTACTATTCGGTTTTGACATGATCGGCAAGACGATCGCGCCGCGAACCTACAACCGTTGGCGCAAGCGTCTGCACCCGGAAAAGCCCTTCAGTCGACTGCTGCTGGACAAACTCAGCCGAGAACAGGCGGATTCGATCGTTCGCGCCGTGCAACGGACGGTCATCGTCAAGGCGGTGGAGCAGGAGCTGGGACTTCCCCCAGAGCAGGTCACCGACGACATGATCCGCTCTTTGCGTGAAACGGCACTCGGTCATGAAGCGACACCCGTAGCTTGCGCAGAGGCGATGCAGCTGGAGGCCGAGCAGGCAGAGGCCTTCATCGAGCGTCTGCGCACCGCCTATCGCATCAATCAGGCGTTCGCCCATCAGCAGCTCGAGCGCCTGGGCCGCATCGGTTTCACGGTGGATGAGCAGGTCGCATACGTGTTGCAGGCGTTGAGCTCCATCGGCCTGACCGAACAGTTCTCGCGCTTCGTGCTGCTCGTCGGGCACGGCAGTTCGTCGGAGAACAACCCCTACGAATCAGCCCTGGACTGCGGGGCCTGCGGCGGTAACCGCGGTCTGGTCAGCGCCAAGGTCTTGGCCCAGATGGCGAACAACCGGCCGGTTCGGCGGATATTGCGCGCTCGGGGGATCGATATCCCTGACGATACCTGGTTTCTACCGGCGTTCCACAACACGACGACTGATGAGATAAGCCTGGAGAATCTGCAATTGATCCCGCCGTCTCACCTCGTCTACCTCGATCGATTACGTAATGGTCTGACCGCGGCGTCGCGGCTGTGTGCCGCGGAGCGCGTCCCCACTCTGGCCTTGGGCAAGATGAAGAATCTCGAGCCTGCGGTTGCGTACAAAGTCGCCAGGCGCAACGCCATGGACTGGTCACAGGTGCGCCCGGAGTGGGGGCTGTCCCGTAACGTCTATTTCGTGATTGGTCGGCGCCACCTCACCGCCCAGACTATGCTGCACGGGCGCGCCTTCCTGCACTCCTATGACTATCGGATCGATCCCAAACAGCGGTTGCTCGAAAACATCCTCACCGGTCCGCTCGTGGTCGGTCAATGGATCAACATGGAGCATTATTTCTCCACCGTCGACAATGAACGCTTTGGCAGCGGCAGCAAGGTCATTCACAACGTGGCCGGCCGGTTCGGCGTAATGACCGGCAACCTCAGCGACCTACGCACCGGTCTGCCGTCGCAGACGGTGCTCAAGAACGGCTCGCCCTATCATGAGCCCATGCGCCTGATAACCGCTATCGAGGCACCGTTCGAACATGTTCGCAAAGCCGTCGACGGCGTGGTCACCGTCAAGAACCTGGTGCAGAATGCCTGGATACGTCTGTTGATCGTGGATCCGGAGTCTGGCGAGGTATGGCTGTTCGAAGACGGCGTATGGCAGAACAGCGCGCTGCCCTCCGCTGAACCTGTTACAGCGCAGGAGTCCTTCCCGCTATGAAAGATCTCAACTTCAGTCAGCTAAAAAAGCTCGAAATCATCGTCGAGGGTGAACACAAGGAGTTCGCCACAGGTCTCCTCGATCACGCTGGCGTCAAGGGCTACACCATCATCAATAACCTGTCCGGAAAGGGCAGCCACGGTTTCCATGAGGGGCACCTCATGTTCAACGAGGAGGATGTGCTGATCATGATCATTGCTGCGGTACCTCCGGCGTTGGTCGAACCTATTCTGGAAGGCTTCGCACCCTTTTACAGCAAGCATTCCGGTGTCGTGTTCATCTCGGACATCCAGGTCACGCGTCTGGTCAAGTTCGCCGACTGAAAAGGGCCGCGCGGCGGCAGCTGAGCCGCTTATCTCCCGGTTTTCCTCACAGCGAGATTATCGGGCCGCGCGGTAGCTGATCGCGGAGCAGTGTCTGTATTCTCAAGTCTATCGTGTGTCAGACGCCATGGTAGAAAGGCACCTGGTGCCGACACCCCAGCTCTGCGGTTGGCGTGAAAGCGCCCTGCAAGCCGGTTGTTGCGAACGTGGCAGTGACCTTTCAACGGAGGCGAGCCTGCGATGGTGGCGCAGTCAATTCGGTTACGGCGCCTCCTGCGTCGTTTGTTGCTGACGGTACTTATCGCGCCGTTGCCGCTGCATGCGTCGCCGGACCAGGGTAACTATCCGGATTTCGGTGACGGTTGGACCGCGTACGAGGCCCGTGACTATGAGAAGGCCGTGGCAATATGGACCGTGCTTGCCGAAAATGGCCACATTAACGCGCAAGCCAATCTCGGTTTCATGTATGACCACGGTACCGGTGTGAATCAGGACCAACGGCTTGCAGCGCAGTGGTATCGCGCCGCAGCATCTCAGGGCAGCGCTGCAGGCCAGTACAATCTTGCCTTGCTTATCTCGGAGGGGGGCGCCGAGCCGGTCGCGGGTCGGTCGGCGCGTTACTGGTTGGAGAGGGCGGCTGCGCAGGGCTTCGAAGACGCCGTGCGGAAACTCGGCGAGGATGCAGCGACTGCCGCGTCCAGACCTGAGTCCCGGGGAGACATCTCGCCGAGTCAGACCAGACAACCAGCGATAGCCCATGGGCAGACCAAGTCCTATACAGTGGAGATCCCGGTCTCGACTGGCACCGCCTGGCCGGTCGCCGCAGGGTATGCGGTCACCAATCACCACATCATCGAGGGGAAACGGCAGTTCACGCTGATCAACAAACAGGGCGACGAGATTAAGGCCAAGGTAATTGCGAGCGATGCGCAACATGACATCGCATTTCTTCGTGTCAGCAATCCTCACCGCTTGCCACCGGCGTTACCCCTGTCACTGAGCAGCGCGTCGCTCGGAGCCAGCGTATTCACTATCGGATTTCCCCGTGTCGACATTATGGGAAAGAGCCCGAAGCTCAGCCAAGGCATTATCAGCGGGGTAAATGGTCTTCAGGATGATCCAAACAGCTATCAGATCTCGGTGCCGATACAGCAGGGCAACAGCGGCGGCCCGCTACTCAACATGCGCGGCGAAGTGGTCGGCATGATTACCTCGATGCTCGGCGAGGTAGGTGCCGACGACCGGACCGCGCAACCCGTACCCAATTTCAACTATGCCCTAAAGATCGACGTAATCAGGGAGTTCATGTCACAGATTCCCCGGCCGGAGAACGACATCAGCGAACTGGACCGGGCTGTGAGCGATCTGGAGAGTCTGGCCGCACGGGTCCAGGACTCTGTCCTCATCATCATGGCCGAATGACACCCAGATCCTGCATATCTCACCGATTTCCTGCTGCGGCCCCCCGATAACCTCGCCCTGACGGGGCGCACTCGCTACAGCCGGTTCGACGTAGTGTCGGCT
>JASFJQ010000083.1:0-7952 GCA_050121305.1 Chromatiaceae bacterium | reverse complement strand
CATCGATCGTGACCGAATAATCGGCGCCATCGGGCACCGGTAGGCCGCAGTGAAAACAATGTGCCGCAGCCGCCACCCGGGTCAACCCGAATCCCGCTCGAGATCTGCCGAGGCCTGGACGCGGACCGCGAACAGCGCCATCGCCGGGACTGCACAGCGCAGCAGATCGATCGCACAGGGCCTGCGGTTGCGAGGCCCGACACAGCTCATGCAGGCGGAAGTCAGTCGATCAGCGCCATAAGATTCGGCACATAGTGATCGACGAGAAGCAGCGCGAAGAGTGCCATCAGGTAGGTTATCGAGAAGCCGAACGTCCGCATCGGCATCCGATCGTCATCGCCGCGATAGAGGCGCACCGCGTAGTAGAGAAAGCCGAGGCCGAGCACCAAGGCGCCGCCCAGATAGAGGCCCCCGCTCATGCCGTAGCCATAGGGCAGCAGCGTCACCACCAGCAATAGCACGGTGTAGAACAGGATCTGCAGCCGAGTGAAGTCCTTGCCGTGGGTCACCGGCAGCATCGGCATGTCTACCTTGCGGTATTCGTCTTCCCGATGGATCGCCAGGGCCCAGAAATGCGGTGGGGTCCAGGCGAAGATGATCAGGAACAGCAGCAGGGCGCCCGGATCGACGCTGCCGGTCACCGCGGCCCAGCCCAATACCGGCGGTGCCGCCCCCGCCGCGCCACCGATGACGATGTTCTGCGGTGTCGCCCGCTTCAGATACATGGTGTAGACGACCGCGTAGCCGATCAGCGAGAAAAAGGTCAGCAGCGCGGTCAGCGGATTGACCAACGCCACCAGGATCACCATCGCGGCGACACCCAGGGCGAGCGCGAATATCAGCGCGTCGCGGCCATTCACTGCGCCCTGCGGCAGCGGTCGACCGCGGGTGCGCCCCATGATCGCATCGATCTTTTGATCGACGACATGATTGATCGCCGCGGCGGACGCAGATGCCAGCCCGATCCCCAGGGTACCGAAGACGAAGACGTCCAGCGGCACCATGCCGGGGGAGGCCAGCAGCATACCGACCACCGCGGTGAATACGATGAGCGCGACGACATTCGGCTTACACAGGGCCAGATAGTCGCGCCATTCGGCAGTTGTTGTCTTTAGTGCTGTTGTAGCCATAGTCGGTAATTCAGATAGATCATTGAGACCAGCAGCAGCGCCGCGACGCCATTGTGCGCCGTCGCCACGCCCAGGGGCAAATGCAGCAGTACGTTGCCGATGCCGAGGGCAACCTGAAGCAGCAGCAGACCGCCCACCATCAGCGCCGCCCCGGTCATGGCCGCACCGCTGCGCGCCACGGCGACTAACAGCCAGGCAAGATAGGCGAATGTGACCACGGCGCCGATCCGATGGCTGACATGTATTGCGGTACGTGCCGGGTGCTCGAGTACGCCGTACTCGTAGTCTATGCCCAGGCCCCGCCACATCACAAAGGCCTCATCGAAGTCCATTTCCGGTACCCAGCTGCCGTGGCAGGTGGGGAAATCCAGGCACGCCAGCGCGGCGTAGTTGGAACTCGTCCATCCACCCAGTGCAATCTGCGCTGTCAGGATTACGATGCCGATGGCGCCGGCCAGACGCCACTGCCGCACACTGGGACCACGCGGCACCTTGCGCGCCGTCCGCAGCGCCAAGAGCACCAGTAGACCGAACGTGGCGAAACCGCCCAGCAGGTGCCCCATCACCACCACCGGCTTGAGCAACAGCGTGACCGTCCACATCCCGAGTGCAGCCTGAAAGATGACCAATGCCAGCAGAGACGTCGGGAGCCACACCGGCTGCGCCGGCTCACGGCGCCGGCGCACCCAGGACCAGATGGCGATCACCAGGATGATCAGGCCCAGCGCCCCGGCGAAATAGCGATGGATCATCTCCATCCAGCCCTTCTCCGGCTCCAGTGCGCGCTGCTCCAGGTAGCTCTTGTCGACCACCTGCTCCTCGCTCTGCGGTACCGTCAGTTGTCCATAGCACCCCGGCCAGTCTGGGCAGCCCAGGCCCGCGTTCGTCAGGCGTGTATAGGCGCCCAACAGAATCACCACGAAGGCAAGGAGACAGGCAAAGACGACGGTACGATGGTAGGCCATGACGTTTCGCTCAACCGATTTGCGAGACCTTCAACAGCTTGCGAAGGTCATTCATCATCCCCTTGGTGGGCACCGAAAGATCGTAGAACATCATCAGATTACCCAGGGGATCGACCAGGAAGTAGTGTTCGCCCTCGGGCGCGAAGCCCTCGCCGCGAAAACGCGCGCGCAGCGGCTCGGCCCGATTGTCGCCAACTACCCAGCGCAGGTCCGCATGCTCTCGGGCGAGGTTCTCGCGCAGCGCCGCATCGGGGCGCTGCGCGAACACCATCAGGCGTTGGACGCGCGAGACGTCTTTGTTCATCGCCAGGCGGGTCTGCCGGGTCAGATACAGTTGCTCCTGACAGCGCTCATCGCAGGAGGCCGCGGGCGCAAACAACACGAACGTCCAATGGCCACGCAGATCGGCATCCGTCAGCGGCGTCCCATCGGCGTTCAACAGCCCGCTGATCGCCAATGGCCGCGCCGGCGACACCAGGGTCCCGGCGTTGGTTGTCGTATCGACGCCGGCATCCCCGAGGTACATCCAGGCGACCAATGCCGACAGCGGCGCCAGCATAAACAGCGCGAAGATCCCCAGCAGCTTGAGCCGGTTGCGGCGCACCCGCGCCGGATCAGATGCGAGCATGCTTGTCTCCGTCGCTATCCCGTCTGCGTGTGTTCACACCGACATAGATGATCAGCAGCGCAACCGCGAGGCCGAACCACTGCACTGCATAACCGAGGTGTTTCTCCGGACCCATTTCCGGGATTGGAGACCAGTCGTATTGCAGGCCGCCGGGTTGCCCATCGTCGATCACAAGCGCATAACGCAGCAGATCCATATTGCGCGCCTCGCCCAGCGCGGCGATATCGAGACTCTGCACCAGCACCTTGTCGGCGATGCTTTCCAGGGGTACTTCACCGATCACCAGGCCAACCGAGGCGGGCGAATCGAGTCGACCCGTCAGGGTCACCGGACCCTCCGGGACCGGCAGCATCGGCAGGAATTCCCGTGACGCCCCGACGGCGACCCAGCCACGGTTGATCAACAGCCGCGGCGCATCATCCCCGGCCAGCTGAAACGGGGTGAAGACATGGTAACCAGGCTGTCCCCGGTGCACGCGGTTGTCGAGCAGCCACTGTTGCTCAGCGACATAACGGCCTTGTACCCGTGCCGGCCGGTAGCGATCAGACTCTGCCAACCGCATCTGTGCCTCCAGGTCCAGCGGCGCCGTCACCTCGCTCGCGGCACGCCGCTCGACCAGGGACTGTTTCACACCTGCGCGCTCGGTCTGCCAGACCCCGAGCGCCAGCAGTATCGGAAACACGACCAGGAAGGCCAGCGTCGGCCACAGCGACGGCGCGAAGCGATAGGGGCCAAAGGTCAGCGTCGGGATCTGCATCTGAGGGGGCTGGTATACTGCGGGTCCTACAGAGAGGAAAGCACCGTCGTGTGGATCAAGGTCGTCATTGCACTCATGTTCATCGGAATCGTCGCCAGCCTCGCGTCCGGGCTGTTCTATCTGGTCAATGACAAAGGAGATTCGCGCCGCACCTTGCGCGCGCTGACCTTGCGCATCGGCCTGTCGGTCGGCCTGTTCGTGTTCTTGATGGTCATGATCGGGTTCGGTGTCATCGAGCCACACGGCCTGTATCCGGAGAGACCCGCAGTAGAGTCGATGCAGCAGTAGCGACTTCCTGACGCAGGGATCAGCATGGCCGGGCCCGCCGAGTGGCAGGCCCGGGCATGCGGCTACAACACGTAGACGAAAATAAAGAGCCCCAACCAGACGACATCAACGAAGTGCCAGTACCAGGCGACGCCCTCGAACGCGAAGTGACGTTCTGGCGAGAAGTGCCCTGCGGCCGCCCGCAGCGTGATCACGATCAACATTATGGTCCCGATGGTCACATGCATGCCGTGGAATCCGGTCAACATGAAGAACGTCGAGCCATAGATGCCTGACGACAGCTTGAGGTTCAGGTCGCTATAGGCATGGATGTATTCATAGGCCTGGAAACCCAAGAACACGGAGCCCAGTACAACGGTGGCTATCAACCAGAGTACGGTCTTGCCCTTGTCGTTGGCCTTCAGCGCCCAGTGCGAGAGTGTGATGGTCACGCCGGAGGTCAACAGCAGCAGCGTGTTGATCGCCGGTATACCCCAGGGCCCCATGGTCTGGAACTCGCCACCGACGTTGCCTGGGCCATTGGTCGGCCAGGACTCGCCAAAGCCACGCCACAGGTACTCATGCGTGGAGAAGTCTTCACCGAGCAGCCAGGGCACCGACAGCACGCGCGCGTAGAACAATGCGCCGAAGAATGCAGCGAAGAACATCACCTCGGAGAAGATGAACCACATCATGCTCTGGCGGAACGAGCGATCGACCTGCTCGTTGTACATGCCTTTTAGGCCTTCGTTGATGACCGTACCGAACCAGCCGAACATCATGAAGGCGATCAGGCCCAAGCCTACGTAGAGCATCATCTGGCCCGAGGCATTGCCATTGAACCAGTTTGCTGCACCGACGACGCCGACGGTCAGCGCCACACTGGCCACAATTGGCCAGTGACTGCCATGCGGCACATAGTAATGATCACTCGCGTGCGCCATATCTCCCCCTGGGTTGTCCTGTTTCGCCTGATTTGAAGATCGATTCGGGCAGGCCGGTCTTCGCTAAACCGAACGCCCTCAATTTACCGCCACCTGTGTCACGTCGAACACCGTGTATGCCAGGGTCAGAGTGCCGACATCCTTGGGCAGATTCGGATCGACGATGAAACGCAGTGGCATCTCTTTGGTCTCACCGGCAGCCAGCGGCTGCTGCGAAAAACAAAAGCACTCGGTCTTGTTGAAGTACCGGCTCGCCTTGCCCGGCGCAACACTCGGTACCGCCTGCCCGACCATGTCCCGCGTCGTCGGATTGCGTGCCTTGAACGTCGTGGTGTAGATCTGACCCGGGTGCACCTGCATGCTGGCGACGACGGGGCCGAACTCCCAGGGCATACCGAGATTGTTGTTGGCGACGAACTGCACCGTGACGCTGCGTGACAGGTCTGGCTGATAGCGCGCGGCGACCGCGGCCTCGTCGATACGGCCGGTCTTGCCGTTCAGCCCGGTGATCTCGCAGAAGACGTCATACAGGGGCACCAGCAGGTAGCCAAAGCCGAACATCGCGACCGCCACCAGCGCGACGCGCAGAAAAGACCGGCCGTTTCTCTGTTGCAGTCCCTCGTTCATGCACTCAGACCTCTCTGCCCGTCGCGAGGTACAAACCCAGCACGAAAAAGCCGAGGGCGACTATCCCCAGAAACAGGGCCAGGCGGATGTTCGACTTCGATCTGTCGGGTAGCTCGTTCATGGGCGGTATCGAGGCCGCTCCCGCCGGCTGACGGGAGCGGATCGCGGATCACTTGATCTGCGGCGCCTCGGTGAAGCTGTGATACGGCGGTGGCGATGACAGCGTCCACTCGAGACCCTCGGCGCCTTCCCAGACCTGCTCGTCCACTTTCTCGCCGCCACGGATGCACTTGATCACGATGTAGGCGAACATCAGCTGAGAGACGCCGAACACGAAGCCACCCAACGAGGAGATCACATTCCAGTCGGTAAACTGGACCGAATAGTCCGGGATTCGCCGCGGCATCCCGGCCAGGCCGAGAAAGTGCTGCGGGAAAAACAGCACGTTCACCGACACCGTCGAGATCCAGAAATGGATCTGGCCGAGCTTTTCGTCGTACATATTGCCGGTCCACTTCGGCAGCCAGTAATACACCGCAGCCATGATGGAGTAGATGGCGCCCGTGACCAGCACGTAGTGGAAGTGCGCGACTACAAAATAGGTGTCGTGGTACTGAAAGTCTGCCGGCGCGATGGCCAGCATCAGGCCGGAGAAGCCGCCGATGGTGAACATGATGATGAAACCGACCGCAAACAGCATCGGTGTCTCGAATGTCATGGCGCCCCTCCACATCGTGGAGACCCAGTTGAACACCTTAACGCCGGTGGGCACCGCGATCATCATGGTCGCATACATGAAGAAGAGCTCACCGACCACCGGCATCCCGACCGTGAACATGTGGTGCGCCCAGACAATGAACGACAGGAACGCGATGGAAGCGGTCGCGTACACCATCGAGCTATAACCGAACAGCGGCTTGCGCGCGAACGTCGGGATTATCGCCGAGATGATGCCAAACGCCGGCAGAATCAGGATATACACCTCGGGGTGGCCGAAGAACCAGAAGATGTGCTGATACATCACCGGATCCCCGCCGCCGGCCGCGCTGAAGAAGCTGGTCCCGGCGAACTTGTCCGTCAGCAACATGGTCACCGCACCTGCCAGCACCGGCATGGTGGCAATCAGCAGGTAGGCCGTGATGAGCCAGGTCCATACGAACAGCGGCATCTTCATCAGGGTCATGCCCGGCGCACGCATGTTAAGGATGGTCACCACGATATTGATCGAGCCCATGATCGACGATATGCCCGCCAGGTGGATGGCAAAGATCATGAACGGAAAACCCTCACCCATCTGCAGCGACAGCGGCGGGTAGAGGGTCCAGCCACCTGCCGGGCCGCCGCCGTCCATGAAGAACGTCGACAGCAGCAGGGTAAAGGCGAACGGCAGGATCCAGAACGAGAAGTTGTTCAGCCGCGGCAGTGCCATATCTGGCGCGCCGATCATCATCGGGATCAGCCAGTTGGCCAGGCCGGTGAACGCCGGCATGACTGCGCCGAAGATCATGACCAGCGCATGCACCGTGGTCATGGAGTTGAAGAACTGCGGGTCCACGACCTGCAGACCAGGCTGGAACAATTCGGCGCGGATCACCATCGCCATGGCGCCGCCGACAAAAAACATCACCAGCGCGAACAACAGATACAGCGTACCGATGTCCTTGTGGTTGGTGGTGGTCACCCACCGCATCAGGCCTTTGGCCGGCCCGTGATCGTGATGTTCGTCGTGAGTTGCTGTTGCTGTACTCATTGGATTCTCAGATCTCCCGAATAACGATTTAACGGGCTGCTTGCACGGCAGCGGGTTGGATGATGCCGGCGGCATTGCCCCAGGCGTTGCGCTGGTAGGTCAACACCGCGGCCAGGTCGGCGTCGTTGAGAATGCCACGGTAGGACGCCATCGCGGTGCCCGCCTTGCCGTTCAGCACGAGGTCAATGTGCGCCGCCGGATCGCCTGTGGCGACAGGGCTACCCGCGATCGCCGGAAATGCCGGTGCGACGCCCTGGCCGTTCTGCTGGTGGCATGCCGCACAGCTGGCGGTGTAGACCTGCTCACCGCGCGCCATCAGCTCGTCCTGATCCCACTCGCGGGCGACTGCGGCCTCCGCTTCGACGGCAGCCCCCTGCTGTTCCGCCACCCATTTCGCATAGTCCTCGGGGGCTTTGGCGACGACCACGATGGGCATGAAACCGTGGTCCTTGCCACAGAGTTCGGCGCATTGGCCACGATACACGCCCGGTTCTTCAATCTTCGTCCAGGCCTCGTTCACAAAGCCGGGGATCGCATCTTTCTTCCAGCCGAGGTCCGGCACCCACCAGGCGTGGATCACGTCGGCCGCGGTCAACAGGAATCGCACCTTCTTGCCGGTCGGGATGACCAACGGGTTGTCGACGTCGAGCAGATATTCGTCGCCGAACTGGCTGACGTCGACGCCGGAACCAAGGAGGCGCGCCGCGTTGTGTTCGGGGTGCAGCGAGCTGATGAATGATATGCCGGCCCCCTCGCCGTCCACGTAATCGTACTTCCACTTCCACTGGACGCCGGTGACCTTGATCGTCATGTCGGAATCACCGGTGTACTCCATGGCCAACAGCGTGCTGGTCGCGGGGATCGCCATGCTGACAAGGATAACG
>JASFJQ010000082.1:0-8001 GCA_050121305.1 Chromatiaceae bacterium | reverse complement strand
AGTCCCAGTTCTGCCCCACCAGACAGTGCTTCTGAAAGTAGAGCACCGTGCACTCTTTGCTGGGTGCATTGGCAAGCTCTGTGCGAGAGTTCAGCACGGAAAGCTGCCATGGCTTCATCCCGGCGGCACGGGCGGTGGCGTCAATCTCTAAGCGATAATCGGGATTGAAATTCTCGATGCGCTCGAGCATCTTTTCACCGAAACTCTTCAGCTCATCGCTCGACATACCGCTTGCCGTGAACAGTTTCCCGTCATACCAAGCCCAAGCCTTATGAATCTCCTCGCGAAGCGCCTCACCATGCTGTTCACCCCGCTGCCGCGCGTCGCCCCGCAATTCGATGTGCCGGAATTTTTTCGACATTTTTACGTTCTCAATTGATAGTTCAAAGAAACAAAAATATCGCCATTTTCGATTACCCTCTTTTCGTTGGTGCGAGATCACACGTCAATCAGTGAAAATTTCCTTCACCCCGGATCGGGTTGCTAAAAACGTGTGAACAGCCGGGTGCCAACCACCCAGGTATGGTCGGTGCTCTTGATGCCGGGGTCGATCCATTGAACGTCCAGGCTGAGTTGCACTGCGGGGGTGATCGCGAAGTTGTAAAAGGC
Organism: Chromatiaceae bacterium; assembly: GCA_050121305.1. Lineage (GTDB taxonomy): Bacteria > Pseudomonadota > Gammaproteobacteria > Chromatiales > Chromatiaceae > Thiosocius. Next base: position 7,392 of record JASFJQ010000082.1, on the reverse strand, counting down.
CTCCATTCCATGTTCGTCATCCAGAACGTCACCCACCAGCGGCAGATCCTCGTAATCATCCGACAGCAACATGGCATAGCCACCGATGCCGATGCGATCATTGGGACGCCCGGGAATCAAGCCGCGGCCGCCAATGGCGGCACTGGCAAACCCATTCCAGGGGTTTCTGTTTTCCGGTCCGTACCCCACCCGAACCGCCAGACCAAGCCCGGGTTCCTGGAAGGCGTAATCGGCGGCGGATTGCGGCCGGCCTGCAGGGGCAGGTGCTGCCTTGGAGGCACTTGCCGCCTTGGCGTGGTCGGGTTGCCACAGGTACTGGTCTAGCGTTGCGATGAACGCATAGTTATCGGATTTCGACGACGGTGCATTGACCGGGATGACCAGGTCCTCGAGCGGGCCGAACGGGAAGTACGGGTTGTCTACCTCGGCGGTATCCTTGTTGCTGTACAAGAACACGGGATTAAGCGTGCCCTTAAGCCCGCCGATTTCCCATTCGATGTCGGCCCCAAAGCCGCCGCCGAAGTCTTTCCAATCGCTGTAATCGTCCGGCTGGACGCCCGCATCAAACACCGCGCCGTACACCGTGAAGTTTTCAGTAACCGGCTGCATCACCAGCACCGCATAGGTGGAGAAACTGACAAAGCTCCCCACCAGGAGATTGTTACTCATCGCGGCATTGAGGAACTGGGATCTGCGATCGTTGGCGAACCTGCTACGGTCCAGAAAGTTAGAGGCATTGAGGCGACCGACCGTGACCAGGGTCTTGGTCGGCAGCGCCTGGGTCAGGTAGTACTCCATCGGGAAGGTATCCGAAGGATCGTCGTTCGGCAGGAGGCTGTTGAAGTTAACCGGCGCGATATTGCCGGTGTCGCTGATCAGGGTATCGCCGGTGCTGGTGTAGACATTGGCGACGAGAAGGCCGCCTGGCCACCACCCGAGTTTGCCAGTATCCAGAGACAGCCCGTACTCGAACAGGCCGTGATACTGGTAGTCCGAGTCATCCGCACCGCCCGCAGAGACGCCCTGATAGACCTGTGTGAAGGTGGCGTCGAAGGCCACACCGCGCTCATAGAGACGCTGCCGTTCCCCATCAAAGTCACCTAATAGTGTGTACCGGTCCCAGAAGTCGCCCGAATAGTCGGACACCGGGGTCAGCGTCGGTACCATCTCGGTGAGGGAGTCAGGTTTTTTTGATGCTTCGGTCGTCTTCGCCGCGCCAGCCTCAGCACCTTGCGCGAGACCGGCCGGTACGACAGGGCCAAGCAACAACAGGCTGCCAAGCAGAGCCCTCGTGGTTTGGCGGTTCAGCTTCATGTTCTGTCTCCGTTGGTTCACCAATTTCTATACGTTCAAACAGCGAAAATATGGGTTGCTGGATATACCCCAAGCCACTCCCTCTTAGGCATCCACTTCTTTTTCGAACTAGATGTACCCTATTATTTTCTTCCTGTGTTCCTTTTAATACATCTGACGTCCCTGATTAGGCCGAATCGCGGCCCACCGCCATTGAACGCCGGGCTGCAGCGGTCTGCGTAACGTTGATTGTCTTGACTATCCCTAACCCGATGCAAAGGATCGAGGCCTGGCCACTATCGGCCTTCCAGTCGTAGGCGAAGTTCCGCCCGGAGGCAATCTGCCAGCCGTCTCCCAACCCAATGGCATAGAAGTACTGGCCAGCAGTGACGCTTTAGGCGTCGTTGTTGCTGCCCGTGACGTCCCTTTGATGACTCAAGACCAGGCCAGCAGCAACGCAAGAGAAACCGATGCCCTCAGTTGCAGGTAGAGTCGCCGTTCGAACACACTTTTTATCTTGTGATCTTCTCCATGCTCGTCGTGAACTCCAGATTCGACACTTGCGACTTTTTGTGGATAACTGATCCACAGACTCACATATCTCGTGGGCAGGCGCTCAAGCAGATACACGGCGTTCTCTGTCGCCTAGCTGAGATCGCATGCTGCCATAGCGCTGGAAGCTCGTGGTCAATATCGCTGCGCCTGCTCGTGTCGATCATAGAGCCAACCCCCGACAGCACCGGCGGCAGCGCCCAGCACCGCGCCGTGGAGTGGCTGCCCGGTCGCCAGCTCACCGACCAGTGCACCGGCCGCGGTACCAATCGCCGCACCCGAGAGGGTGCGCTGCTCGCCCGTACTCATGTTCGCGCACGCCGAGAGGCTGCCCGCTAAACAACACACCGCTATTAGATTGCCCGTCTTCATCGTCAACTCCTTAGCTAAGCTTGGTTACCGCTCGGAACACGGCCACTTTTCAGCCACAGCACGCATGACACCATGCACCGGCGTTTCGCTGTGTATCTGCTGGGCGTTGTCCTTCGCCCAATCCAACAGCACGATCACGACTTCTTCCCGCGTGATAGTCGATGGTGGGCAGGCGATAGGATCGGACCGGCTCCCGACTGTAAGGGCCGCATGGTAATGCAGCGCAGCATCTACATAGCCCAGGCAATATCCCATCGCCTCGTTATACAGCGGATCCGCTTCATCGAGGCTGCAGATTTCTACCAATTGGGAAGTGTGAATGACCTGGTAGCCTTTCGGGTCCAGAGCAGCCGCCTGCCCTGCCACCAGCATGGCCGCGGCAACGATAATCATTTTATGAATCTGCATAACGATCTCCTATTCCCTGCCTTGCGCTCAGGGTACTTTCGTTCACCTTCGCATCGGTGAAATCCCAGTTTCCTCCGACAAGAATCGGTTGGCCTTCGGATGTCCATAAGACACGTGAGCACATACTTCATTCTCCTTTCGTTGGGTTATGGGTAAAGACGGCACACTGATCAGGCCCGCACATTTCACTCTCCGCTCGTTGGGCCTGTGTTGGTCGGGGCTGATACGCCATGCTTACGATTTCTCTGGCCATTCGAGGAGCTCGGTCAGAACGCCGCCAACCTTGTCCGTGTCGAAGTAGGCCATGCCACCGCCACCTTTGAACTTGCAGGATGAAACCGGCTCGAACCCTTAGTCGGCCATGATCGAGGTCGCCTCTTCGATGTCATCTACCTGGAAGCACAGGTGGTTGATGCCCTCACCCTTGCTGTCCAGAAACTCTTTCTGAACCGACTCGCCAGAGACGGGCTGGACCAGCTCGACCTCCAGCGAACTTATGTGGCATCCCATCGCGTAATTCACCAAATCGGAGGGCTCGCCATGCACCTCCCTGCCATAGGGCACCGCCCCCTATGGATTCGAAGGGGTCAAATCCCAAGCCTTCGTAGTACTTCATCGCATCGTCGATGTTCCGTACCACCACTCCCACATGGTGAAAGTTGGCCAGCAAGTCTTTCATGGTCTTTGCGCTCATTCTCGAACTCCTTGTTTATGTTTTCGTGGATGCAATTAGTGTTCTTGTTCAGGCCTGACGGCTTCGCCAACGACTTCAACGTGTTTTCATGCAATATCTAACGCGGAAAAGACGTCTGGATATCGCTCCATCACTCAACTGGTATGAACTAGCTCTGCGACCAATTCTATGGCTGAGTCTGACCCTGTTGCACGTGCCGGGGATCATTTTTCCGTATGAACATGACGCAACCAGGAGCCATCGGGCACCGGATCGGCCTCGACTATTTGCACCAGCACCTTGTCCGGCGCGCGCACGAAGAAGCTCTTCATCTTCAACTTGTCGTCCCAGGCGATGTCCTTGACGATCTCGACGCCATCGGCCTTCATGCGTTGATAAACAGGTTCGATATCCGGATACGAGAAGGCGAAGTGGTTGATGACGTGTCCGTCGGACTTTTCGAACTCCCCCGTGTAAGGCTCACCCGGGTACCAGAACACCGGCCCTTCCGGTTTGATGTGGATGTTGAAGGTAACGCCATCGACCTGGACCGCAGTCATCCAGATATACTTGAAGGCGTTGGCATTCGGATCTGAGAGCTCGAAGTCGGCCGGCGTCGGCTCCGGCTTGGCGGCATTCGTTATCAGGCCCTTCGCACCCAGGTGCTTGATGTACCAATCCGCGGTGGCGTTGACGTCCTCCGCAAGCAGGTGGATGTGGTTGTAGCGCTGGTGCGGATCCCCGGTAAAGACCTCCGCGATCTCGTGATCGGGACCCTGGGCATACATGAAATACACGTGTTCCCCCTGGGTGCCGACTGTCGTGATGTCGGTGTCCCACGTAATCCCTTTCTCGGTTCTCCATTTGTATTCGCCGGGCCCGTCGACCCCGCCCCATCCAACATGCCAAAGGGCCGTCTTGTAGTTGTCTGGAGCGCGCTTAGCGACCGTGTTGAACAAAAAGTAGGACCGGTCGGTGAGGATGGCGTCCGCAACACCGCGGAACTTAATCGGCACCGCACTGAAGTATTTCTCGTAGAACGCTATCGAAGCCTTGGGATCCGTCGCATTCAGCCGGACATGGTGGAAGCGCGCAGGCTGGGCGTTCGAGTTGCCATCGGAGGGCTGGGCGTTGAGTGGCTGATGGGCTTTAGGTAGCTGATGGGCCTTAACGGGCTGAATAGTGAAGACCAGCGTCGATAGGGTCACCACCCCGATCGCGAGTCGAAACATGGGATGCAGCTTTGTTGATTGCATTTTTGTAACCTCCTTTACGTGAAATTTTGCTTTGTTCGACGTGAACCGTCGGGCGGCTAGAAGTCCAGTTGCAGTCGGGCTCCGAGTGTCACGGCGTCGTCACTGGCGGGATTGGCCGGATCAATCCATTGAACGTGACCGCTTAGGTGCGCCGCCGGAGTCAGGGCGAAGTTGTAGAACGCCTCGACGCCGTGCTCGAAGTCGTCGAGGTCGGAGCCGAAGGCGCTCGCATCGTCTCGGAAGTCGCTCGAGATGTGCGAGCCCGCCCACCCGATGCCCCAGTTGTCGTCGTCGCGGCCCGCGAACCCGCCCCAGCCGCCGATGCCGATGCTGAAGAACTGGTCGATGACGTTCCGGTCGCTCGGGACGATTCCGAAGCGAGCGGTCAAGCCGACCCCGACAGGGTTGACATTGTCACGGCGGGCCATCGCGTAGTTGACCGGATCCGAACGCTTGCGCTGGCTGCCCTCTCTGGTCCAGAGATACTGCGAGGCGGTGAAGAGGAACGCGTAGTTGTCGTCCTCTGTCGTCGTGGGAACACGCGCGACGATGTCCGTGAGTTCGGTTCCGAAGAGGTATCGCTCATCGATAGCAAAGCCGGCGGTGTCTTTCGTCGTGTACCCGGCCACGAACTCGTACATGCCGGGCAGATCGCCGAACTTCGGGCTGTAGGTGTACGCCGTAGCGAACGTCGCCTTATCGATATTGAGTTCGTCTAATCCCACTTCCGTGGCACTGCCGGCGTTCTGGGCGGCAAGGAAGCCGACGGCGTGCTCCTTGGAGAGCTGCACGGCCATGAAGGCGCCCCAGCTCGTGTAAGGGACGAAGGGACCGAGCACGGCGTTGTTGACGAGCCCTTCGTAGAGGAACTGCGTCCGCTCGTTGTTGGCGAAAAACGAGGTGTCGGCCCATGCCGCCCAGTCGACCTTGCCTGCGATCAGCAGGACCCGTTCGGACACCGCCTGTGTGAGGTAGATCTCGGAGAGGGCGATGGAGTCAGGCTCATCTGGCGCAATCGCGTCCCCGTTCAGAGGAAGAAGTGCGCCGGTGCCGCTAAGCGGATCGCCCCAGTTCGCCTCGCCGTGGGCGAAGATCAGACCGCCCGACCACAGGCCCGCCCGGCCGGTGTCGAGCCCGAGCCAGAGATCGGCGGAGCCGACGTAGCTCGTGTCGTCATCGCTGTCCCCGGAGACGACGCCCTGGAAGACCTGGGTCAGGCTGAGATCGAACATCACGCCGCTCGCGGCCAGATCGTCGCGGGCCCCACCCCAGTCGCCGAGCAGGTGCGATCGTTCGAGCAGATCGCCACGGACCATGGTGGAGTCGCCGTAGTACTTGGGATAGCGGATGATCCCGTTGTAGACCGAAGGCTCGGCGTCGAGAAGCGAGATGAGCTTCGACGACTCGGTCTCGCTCGCGCTCTGTGCAAGGGCGGACCAAGGAACAGCCAACGTGGCCGTCAGCAGCACGGCGACCAGGACGCGGGAACACGTATCGTGGCACCTGGTATTCACTATGTCAGTACCTCGGCCGAATGACGCTGAAGCTCGATGCTCCGGGCTCGGAGAGGTAGATCGCGCCATCGGACGCCTGCGCTACCTGGGCGACGGGGGACAGGAGTTGACTGCTGAAGGCGGCACTCAGGTTTTCCATCATCACCGTCATTTGCCCGCTGTCGGGATTGACTTTCAGTAAACGCCCTGTGCCCGCCTCGATGGCCAGCAAATCGCCGTCGTTGGCGACCGCGATACCTTGAGGTGATTTCAAATCGGCTATGACGACGCGCGGCTTCTCAAGCCACTTGTCACCTTTGGCCACCTGGAGGATTTTCCCGTCGTCTCGGTCGCTGACCCATGCGCCCGCATTGGACTGGGCGAATGCGACCGGCGATTGACCGGTGTAGACGTCGCTGCGGCTGCCGTCCGGCTTGACGCGGGTGATGACGTTGCCATTGGCGACGTAGATATCGTCGCCAACCACGATGGCATCCGCCGTTGTCGGCTTGAAACCTTTCTCGATCCGCTCCGGCATGTTCGACGCAAGGTCGAAGATGACCACCCGGCCGGGCGCCTGGTCGATGATGGCGCCGGCCGTGATCAGCTTGTCTTCACCAACGGCATGCAGGGAGCGGGAGAAATGCAGGCTGACCTGGTCCTTGACCGAGTTGTTCATGTTGATCCGATCGAGGTCGTAGGCGCCCGGTCGGTCTTCGATAAACGAATCGAAGTTGGACTCCGCGAGAACCTTGTAGCTCCCCGTCGTCGGATGATATTCCCTCAGCCGAAAACGGTCGCGAATGAACATGCGATCGCCGGCTTTGCCTTTGATAATGGCGATGCCTTCGGGAATCGAGCCGTCGCCTTGCGCGATGACCCGCGGCGGATCGCCGTTTTCAAAGACCTCGTAGACCGTGTCGTAGGCGTAGGCGGTGGCGAAGATGCGCGGGTTCGGCTTGTCCTCGACGGCCACGTTGTCCACGAAGGCGGGCAGTGTCGCAATGATTCGCCGCGTATTGTTCTTCAGGTCGATCCGGGAGACGTGCCCAAGGTAAAACTCGGTGGCGTACAACAGTCCCGTCGCGTCGTTCACTTCAACGGCTGACACCCATTCCATTCCATCATGGAAGACTGTCTTGCCTTTTCCGGTCCTCACATTCCACTGCATGACCCCCCCGTAGACGTTGTTGCCGCCGTAGACCATGCCGTCGGGACCGAATTCGCTGCCGTTGTTCCAGCCAACGTTCTCGGCAATCTTTTCTGCCTTTGCGTTTGGATCCGTCAGGTCAAGCGTGAAAACAGCGTCCTCGCCCATGTTCTGCGCGAAGAACAAGGTCTTCCC
>JASFJQ010000081.1:0-8041 GCA_050121305.1 Chromatiaceae bacterium | reverse complement strand
AGGGCGATGCCATCCTGCCGTCGCTGAAGAGCTCGCAGATCGAGATCGTCGTCGCAATCGACACCAGCGGCTCGATCCGCGAGAACGAGATGGATGAGTTCCTGTCCGAAGTCTCGGCGCTGAAGGGGCAGATGCGCGCCCGCGTGACCCTGCTGGCCTGTGACAGCAGTCTATCAGAGGACGCGCCCTGGGTATTCGAACCCTGGGAGGAGTTTCGCTGCCCGATGCAGATCAAGGGCGGTGGAGGCACCGACTTCCGGCCGGTCTTTGAATGGCTGGACCAGTACGGGCAACATCCTGAGCTCGTGGTCTATTTCACTGATGCACAGGGCCGGTTTCCGCAGTACGAGCCGAACTATCCCGTCATCTGGCTGGTCAAGGGTAAAGAGAACGTCCCCTGGGGCCAACGGATTCAACTCAACTGAGCGAAGCGCGGTGCACGCGCCGCAGCAATCACAAAGGCGCATGAAAACAGGCAGACTTCGCGAGACTATGTTGCGACTTGCGTTAAGTGCCCTGTTGCTGGTTGCGCAGGCGCCTCACGCATTCGCGCTCGACACCGAACTGCCGGATCTCGGCAACTCCGCTGGCAGTCTGATGACACCCAAGAGCGAGCGTGATCTCGGCAAGGCCTTCATGCGCAGCGTGCGCCGATCGCAGAATGTCATGGAGGATCCGCTGCTGACCGACTACATCCAGCGACTCGGCAAGCGACTCGTCGAGTCCAGCGGGGCACGCGGCACGCCGTTCCATTTCTTTCTGATCGACGACCCGCGCATCAATGCATTCGCCGGCCCCGGCGGCTACATCGGCATTTTTACCGGTCTGTTGACCACCACCGAGACCGAGAGCGAACTGGCCGCCGTGGTGGCACACGAGATTGCCCATGTGACCCAACAGCACCTGCTGCGGGCCTGGGAGTCAGCCAGCCGTATGAGCATCCCGAACGCGGCGCTCCTGCTCGCCGCGATCGCGCTCGGTGCAGCGGTCGGCGGTGATGCGGCCGCGGCCGCGGCGATCGGTGGACAGGCCGCGCTGATCCAACAGCAGATCAACTTCACCCGCGCCAACGAGAAGGAGGCCGATCGCGTGGGAATTGATATCCTCAACGAGGCCGGCTTCGAGCCCCGCGCGATGCCGTCGTTCTTCGCACGTATGGGCAAGGCCACCCGGGTCTACGACAGCAAGTTGCCCGAGTTTCTGAGGACACACCCGGTAACCACCAGCCGCACCGCAGATGCGTTGGGGCGCGCGGAACAATTTCCCTATCGGCAAAACCCCCAGACCCTCAGCTATGAGCTCGCGCGCATCAATCTGCTGCAGCGCCAGATACCGCGACCCGAGGACGCCATCGACGAACTCCGCGGTATGCTCGACGATGGACGATTCCGCAACGAGAGCGCGGTGCGCTATGGCATCGCGCTGGCGCAGATTCGTGCCAAGCGTCTTGCTGACGCGAGTGGGAACCTGCGGCAGCTGCAGCAGGCGCACCCCGAGGTCATCGAGTTCGTCGCGACGCTCGCTCAGGCCGAGGCGCTCCAAGGGAACGGGGACGCGGCCCTGCGGCTCCTCGGGCGGGCCCTGACCGACCATCCAGGGAGTTATGCCCTGAATGTGACCTATGCAGAGATCGCGTTGGCGATCGGCGCCCCGGACAAGGCCGAAGAGAAACTTGGACGTTTTCTGGACTATCAGGACGAAGAACCCCTCGTTTATCAGCTTCTGGCGCGCGCGGCCGGCGATCGGGGCGAGCAGGCGATAGGCCATCAGCGCCTGTCGGACTATTACTACCTGATTGGCGATCTGGACGCGGCGGTACTTCAACTGGAGATCGCGTTGAAGACCCAGGAACTGAACTTTTTCGACGCCTCGAGAATCGAAGCTCGTTTGGCGGAGCTCAAGCGCGAACAGGAAGAGAGCGAGACCGGCGGACGCAAATCGAAGCCCTGAACTAGCTCATCCGATGCCTTTCGGCGCCGATCCGGCCGGTCGAACGCTTGCCAAAACTCGGCAATCAATTATCATTCTCGTTCGATCCCGGATTGGGGAAAGACGCCTTCAGCGACGCCCGTTAAGTGGCATCTGACACGATGGGCGGCGCCAATAAAAACGAAACACGCGCCAAACCGCGCGACAAAATCAACGTTAGCAGTTTTGTGATAAGGAGGAAGAGCGATGCGGAAGTCCGCAAGATTCGCGACTATGACGGTTACCTTGGCGACCCTTTTCGCTGGCGCAGCTATGTTGCCAGCAGGCGCTGGCGCCGCCGACGCCGACACCATCAAGACGGGCAAGGAAGTCGCTTATGATCGCAAGAAGGGGAACTGCCTCGCTTGCCACATGATGGACGATGGCGTCAGCCCAGGCGACATCGGGCCACCATTGATTGCGATGAAGGCCCGGTTCCCGGATCGCGCCAAGTTGCGCGCCCAGCTTTGGGATCCGGAGGCCGCCAATCCCGGCACACGCATGCCGCCTTTCGGCAAACATCAGATACTGTCGGAGGCCGAGATCGACGCCATCGTCGATTACCTCTACACCCTCTGACTGCTACCGCGCATAACCAGACCTATTAGGAGAAGTTCGATGACGATGAACACTAAACGCCGAGTCTTTCTGAAGGGCTCCATCGCTGCCGGGACGCTGGGCGTCGCGGTGAGTGCCGGCCTGCTGGCACCGCGAGCGGTAATCGCCGCGTGGAACGAGAAGGCATTCCAGGCCAAGAGCGTCGATGAGGCACTGGCTGCCGCGATGGGGGACGCCTCCAATACCGCCAGCGACACCATCAAGATCAAGGCCCCGGACATCGCCGAAAACGGGGCCGTCGTCCCGGTCTCAATCGCCTCCAGTATGACCGGCGTCGAGTCGATAGCGCTGTTGGCCGAGGGGAATGCCTCACCCTTGGTCGCCACCTTTGCGCTGGGTGCCGGCGCGGTCCCCGATGTGTCTACCCGCATCAAGATGGGTAAGACCAGCGACGTAATCGCAGTCGTCAAGGCCGGCGGCAAGCTTTACTCGGCGCGCAAGAGCGTCAAGGTGACTATCGGTGGCTGCGGTGGCTGATCGGCCAAACCGCACATCCCTGTAACAGCAATCGAATTCGAGGTAATACCCCATGGCGAAAAGCATCAAGATCCGCGCCAAGCTCAGTGGCGACACAACGACCGTCAAGTGCCTGATGACGCACCCGATGGAAACCGGTCTGCGAAAAGACTCCAAGACTGGGGAAATGATACCCGCACACTTCATCAACGAAGTCATGGCGGAATCAGGCGGCAAGACCGTCATGTCCGCCAACTGGAGCGGCGGCGTGTCCAAGAACCCCTATCTGTCCTTTGCCTTCACCGGCGGCAAAAAGGGTGACGAGGTAAAGATCAGCTGGAAAGACAACCAGGGTGGATCCGACTCCGAGACGGCGCAGATCAAGTGAGGCCGTTGTGCTGAAGACCCCGTTATACGGGGTCAATGTCGGATATCCACCGGGAGGAGAGAGATAAGCATGAATTTCAATAAACTGGCCGTCGCCGCAGCGTGCCTGCTCAGCGCTGCGATGGTGATGGCGGACAACAAGGCGACAGACACGACGCCGGCCGAGGACCTGAAGATCTACCGCGATTATTTCCAGAAGCGATTCCCCGGCGTCCCGCTGAATGAATTCGGCAACGGCGTGTATGCGATCGACAAGGTGTCGCGCGACAGCTGGGTCGCGATCGAGGACTTTCCGCCCTACGAGCCGATGATCGAGGCCGGCGAGACCATGTGGAACACGCCCTTCGCCAACGGCAAGACCTACGGCAGTTGTTTCGGCGATGATCCCGCCCAACGCAAGAACTACCCCTACTGGGACTCGAAGCGCAAGATGGTGATCACCCTGCCTCTGGCGATCAACGAGTGCCGCGAGGCAAACGGCGAGAAGCCGTTGAAATACAAGAAGGGCGCGATCGCCGACCTCCTGGCCTACATGTCTTACGAGTCACGCGGTCAAGAGATCAATGTGGAGATCCCGGACGATCCCGACGCGCTGGCCGCCTACAATGAGGGCAAGAGCTTCTACTTCGCCCGGCGCGGTCAGTTGAACTTCTCCTGTGCTATGTGCCACATGGAGAGCTCCGGTATGCATGTGCGCACCGATATCCTGAGCCCGGAGCTGGGCCACACGTCGGGCTGGCCCGTCTATCGGTCGAAGTGGGGCGAGCTCGGCACCCTGCATCGCCGCTTTGACGGCTGCAACAAGCAGGTTCGTGCCAAGCCATTCAAGGCCCAGGGTCGTGAATACCGCAACCTCGAGTTCTTCCTGTCCCACATGAACAACGGGATTGAGTTCAACGGCCCGTCGTCGCGCAAATAGCCTTTGCGGCCCAACGAAGAAGCCCGGCCTCGGCCGGGCTTTTTTATTGGCTCAGTAGCAGGTCAGTTCCCGGACTGCGTCTTCGGCACCTGCACCCCGGCCGCGGGGTCTTCCGCCGAGGCCACCTCGACATCCAGGTCTCCTGACTCGGGCGCCTCGACCCCCAGAAACTCCGCCAATCCCTCCTCTGCCCCCTCGCCGGCCGCGACCTCGGGAACGCCGTCTGCGCCGATGGCGTCCCCGGTGGCCGGACCTGGGGACGAGACGCTACCACCCGGCACGCCGCCGGCGAATAGCGTCGAGTATTCGTTGAGCATCCGACTCATGGTCTCCATCGTGACGGTCAGCTCTTCGGAGAGGCGCAGGTTATCCGCGCGCAGGGCCTCGATCTCGGCACGGTCGACCGCCCGATGCTCCCCCTGCAACGGCTCTGCGTAAGCCTCCAGCTGTTGATACGGGCCCAGCGCCGCAGCCAATTCGGTATCGAAGCGCGCGGCGGCATCGGCGTCGCGACGCCGATAGATGCCGGCGAAACGCTGCAGCAGCGCCAGTTCGCCGCGCAGCATTGCCACCTTTGCCTGTTCCAGCGCCGCCCCCGACATCTGCATGCGCTCGGCAAGGAAGCCTTCGATCACGGATTCCCGCTGCGCTCTGGATTTATTCACGCGCGCCACCAGCGTCTCGATCGCCTGGTTGTCGCGGCGGCGCGCGGCATTGTCGCGAAACCACGAGACCGTCAGCAGTGCCAATAGCAGCAGCACCCCTTCGGCTACCAACAATGCGAGGGTCAGGGTCATTGGCGTCATGCCGCATCCTCCTGCAGCGGGTCCACGGAGGGTGCAATATCGACTTCGGCCGGCATTTCCAGCTTCGCCTCAGGCGCCGGGTCGCTGGTGACACCGACCCGACGCCGGCGCAGCCTTAACCATACTCCGGTGGCGATCAGCAGGACCAGATTGAATGCGCCGAAAGAGACCAACGGGATTATCCAGCCGGCCTCTCCGGTTGCCGGGTCCGCGACCAGGGGGACCTCCGGCTCGGCCTGCGGTGTTGGCACGGGTTCGGCGGCCTCCGGGACTGCCGGTGGCGCGGCGGCGCCGGTCGGCGGCATCACGCCATCCGGCAGGATCGGCCCCAGCGTGCGATCGATGGGATTGTCCAGACGGCTCTTGCCCGATACCTGCACAAAGCTGGGGGCCAGTGGGTCGGACAGCCACGCCGTCCATTGACCGGCAGCGGTCTCGATCAGAGACAGCGGGATCCGCTGGCCGTCGGCACCCTGCTGCCAGGCGTTCAGCTGCGCCCCGGGTTGCAGCACGGCCGGCGCAGCGGCGATTGTCAGCACCCATCCGTCGGCGCCGTCGCTGACCGATGCGATGACCGGCTCATGCACGGCCAGCCGGAAACGTTTTTCGCGCATGAACGTAGGGCTGTCCACGGCGATCAGCAATTCGACATTCGGGGTCGCCTGGACTTCGCTATAGCGCATGGTGTACCGGCCGTCGCCTGGCTCCGCATCGTCGCCCTGTCCAAGGTCGTTGAGGTCCAGTGGACGTGCGGTATCCCGGGCCATGGCATCGGCGCGGACCTCCAGCAGGCGCAGGAACGCCTGGCGCGTCACCGGTTCGCCGCGATTGGTCAGCCCGACCTCGACGCGGATGCCCTCGCCAGCGGCCACATGGCTAGGGACCTCCGAGGTCTGCAGCTTCAGATCGGTGACGATCATCACCCGGTTGTCCGGATCCAGATCCGCCTGCAGGCTCCACTCGCCCTTTTCCGGGGCGGCGATGGTGATCATGTCGTAGCCCTGGTCATGCGACCAGGCGATCCCCGCGGGCAGGTCGCTGTCGCTGTACTCTGCGCCGGACGGCGAGCGCAGCAGCACCGGCGGCGAATCGGGCTTACCGAATACCAGTACCGTCGCCTCGGTGACACTGCCGTCCACGACGAAGCGATTGTCCTGCAGCGGCACGGTATCCGGTTCGCCGACCGTTTCGAACATTCGCAGGAAGACGCGCTGCAGTTCGTCGGCCTGCGCGATCTGTTGATACCAGCCGCCGGTCTCGCCGGCCAGGCGCTGCATGAGATCATGGTCTGCGCGCTCGGACAGCGCGATGGTGTGCACCTTGATCCCGGCGCCTTTCAGGCGCGGCAGCAGCTCGTCGATTACGCGGGTGCGGGAATCCCGGTTGTCCGCGGCCTGCTTCGAGACATCGACCATGCCGTCGGTCAGCAGGACCAGATGGCGCGAATGGGTAGCGGGTTCGCCCTGCCAGTCGGCCGAGGCCTTTTCGAGCACCGCCTCGATATTGGTGAACTGCCCCGGAGAGCCAATCTGCGCCGACAGCGCCCGAGTCCGCGTCTTCCATGCAGCGTCGACCTCGGCCACCGGGACGAGATTGTTCGTCCACCGGGCAAAGGTCCAGACGCCGGCGCGCGTCCCCGGTTGCAGCAGGCCGGCCAGCATGCGCAGCGCTGGTCGGCGCAGGTTTTGCGGGTCGTTCTGGCGCATACTGCCGGAGATATCGATGAGTACGCGGACGTCCGCATAGTCCGGCGTAGCGGCCCGCAGCGGTGCCATTTGCAGTGAAAGCAAGACCACGACCAGCGACCAGGGGATCGCTCGCCAGCGTTGCATTGACAGCTGCATATCGCGCCTCTGATGAGAAAGATGTTCCTCAATGAGTAACGGCCGACCGTCTGGGGCCTTTAGTCTGTGCAGCATTGCACCAACAAGGCTGCTGTCCCTGTTGTGGGCTGATTCAGCAGGGCTGGTTAGCTTAGGGTGACGGCCTGGCGTAGGGACTGGGACGCTTGTCACCCGGCAGCTGAAAGCGCCGATAGGTCCACTGATAGTGCGCGGGAAATTCCCGGGCCAGACGCTCGACGCCCCGGTTCAGCGCGGCGGCGGCCGCTACGGGCGAGGAATCGCCGATCATCGGCTCGCCCTCGAAATAATGCACCCGATAACGCCTCAGCTCGCGATCGTAGACCGCACCGCAGAACAATACCGCCGAGCCATGGCGCCGTGCGAGTCGGCTGATCAGCGTCATCGTCAACGCCGGATGACCAAAAAACGGCGCCACCACACCCGATGCACCGCCGGATTTGGGCACCTGGTCCGGCAGGATGCCGACAATCTCCCCGCGCCGCAGTGACCCGTGCAAGGCCTTCAGACCCTGCCGGTCGGTGGGGACCGGCGTGATGCCCGAACGCTGCCTGCCACGCCGCATCAGTTCATCCATGACCTGGAGACGCGATGGCCGATAGAGCGCAGTGGCCGGCGCGATCCGCGTCGCCAGATAGGCCATCAGTTCCCAGTTGCCGAGGTGCGGCATCGTGAAGATCAGACCCCGGCCACGAGCGATCAGCTCGCTGCCAAATGCGAGAAAGCCGTTTTCATCGACGATCTCTCCCCAGTCACGCGCCCCGCCGGCCCAGATCCGCACCATTTGCGCCAGGCTGCGTCCGGTCTCAATCAGGTTCTGGCGCACCAGCCGCTCACGCTCGTGCTCCGGATGGTCGGGAAAGCAAAGCGCAAGATTGACCCGGGCGTCATGCACCTCGCGCCCGTTGCGACGGTACACCAGCCAGCCGATGCCGTCACCGAGGCGCCCCACCCAGTCAAACGGCAGCAAGCCCAGCAGCCGGATGAGCCCCTTAAGCAAAAGGTCACGCATGGCGAGACAGGAC
>JASFJQ010000080.1:0-8096 GCA_050121305.1 Chromatiaceae bacterium | reverse complement strand
ACACTTTGCGTCAAGTTAGCCGGATTTTCGGCGCAATACCCGGCAATTAGGGAAAATTCGCGCGAGACGGCAGACTCGGACCGGGCGATGTCATGGGCCCAGATTGATCGTGTAGGGGTCGAAGATCCCTGCTTAGATAGTGAACACCTCGTAGCTTGGGCGACTTACCGAATGATCGCGATCGGGCGCGACGCAGGAAGGCCGGTACTGCCAGGACGATCCTCTCTCGTGAAATATCGCGTCAAGCATCGATCGACGCGAAATATCGTGTCGACAGGCCGCGAATACAAATTTAAAGTCTATTAGCAAACCAACTAAATTGTTGTTTTACTCTGCTTTTTTGTTCATGGCACAAGGCTTGCTCCACAGATAGCGCCCGGATCGCGGGATGAAGGCACCGCTGACGTCTTTTTGGCTGTATTAAAAGGATCCCCAATGCAAGCTTCGTACTCACCTTCACACGCAAACGAGCCCGGCGACCGCGTCGGGACCCTGCTGAGTGTCGCCGGTTTGATCGCCTGGTTGAGCGCCATGTTGTTGGCGATCGCAGGCCCGCTGTTTGGCATACATGTGCCACCCCTGCTGATCGTCGGCATGGTGGTCTTTTCGGGTGCATTCTCGGTGTTGTCTTTGCCGCGGCTAGTAGGTCTCGGCAGGCAGCCGAAAAACGGGCAACAACGACACGCCTGAGGCGTGCTGTGATGCGCAGGAACTCTGCTCTGTTCTCCGAGTAACAACAAAGCTGAATCCCGTTTCGACGGACACTGTCCCCCGCATGTCGGGGGATTTTTTTTCGCCTGTTGTCCCCCGGCATCACGTCTCGCCGCGCTCGCCAGCGTCGCGGGTACCTTCCCTTTAGAATGTCCGTGTGAACCTGAACATTCGCAGTAAGCTTGTTCTGTCGACGGTATTGCCTGTCCTGCTGGTCTACGCCGTCTTGTTCTGGCTGGGCGTCAGTCAGGTGCGGGCACACCTGAGCGCCGACAGTCAGCAATGGCTGCTGGAACATGCGCGGTACCAGGCCACCAGACTGGCGCTCGCTTTGTCACAGTTGCCGGCCCTGGCCGAAGACCTGGGCGACATGATGCTCGCGGACTACGATCGCGCGCAGACCCTGCTGCATGCACATCTGATCGACGGCCTACGGCGGGCACCCCTTGCCAGCGCGGCTGCGATCGCGCTCCACTCGCCGCCCCGTGGTGCCTTGCTGCGCCGCGGAGACCCAACGGCGCGGCCGCTTCAGCAAGACGATCTCGGCCCCAGTGACTCCATACCAGGCTGGCAGATCAAGGGGGACAGGCTGCGCTTCCGACGGCCTATTTATCGTCGCGGCGAGCCGGTCGGGGAGTCTTGGGTAGAAGTCGCAGTGCGCGATGTGTATGCCGAACTCGAGCGAGGCCGCGACGGGACAGCCGCATTCTTCCTGAGCCATGCCGATGGCACTGTCTTGCGGGCCGGCGATCTGGCACCGCAGCTGCAAGCGCTGGCCGCGCAGCTTCCCAGCGACCTGCCGACGGACGGAGTGCAGGTGTTCAGCGAGACCCCCTCCAACACGAACTATTGGCTGGTCAACGTGCGCTTGCCGGACTCCCCGTGGCGGATAATCGCCGTGACCGATATCGAGACTGCATTGTTGCCGGCGAGGCAACGGGCGGCGCAGATGGGGCTGGTGCTCTTGTTCTCGCTCGCCGCCTTAATGGCAGCACTGGGCCTTGCGGCACGTCGGTTGACGCGGCCGCTGGAGACACTCGATGCGAGCGTACAGCAGATAGCGCGGGGAGACTTTTCGGTCGCGCCGCACGTGACCTCCAATGACGAGCTCGGCGACCTGGCGCAGGCCATAACCCGCATGGCAAGACACATCGAGGATCGCGAACGCCAACTGCGCATATCGAAGCAGGTGCTGGAGCAACGGGTCAAGGACCGTACCTCGGCCTTGCTCGAGAGCAATAACCAATTGACACACCAGATCGAGGAGACACGAAGGACCGAAGAGGCCCTGCGACGGGCAACGGAGCAGGCGCAACAGGCCAGCCGGACAAAGTCAGAGTTCCTTTCCAACATGAGCCATGAGCTGCGCACGCCACTGCACGGGGTATTAGGGTATGCACAGATACTGCGCCGTGATTCCCAGATCACCCCAAGCCAGCGTGAGAGTCTCAACGCGATTGAACGCTGCGGGCAGCACCTGCTGACGCTGATCAACCAGATCCTCGACTTGACCAAGATAGAGGCCGGTCAGGTACGGATGGATATCCAGACCACCGACCTCCGCCAGCTCGTCGCAGATGTGCGCATGATCATCGCGCAGCGCGCCGCGAACAAAGGACTAGAGCTACGCTTCGACATCGAGCCCGATCTACCCCAAGAAGTCCTCACCGATGGGGTCAAGCTGAAACAGATACTCCTGAATCTGCTGGGGAATGCAGTCAAGTTCACGCCACATGGCGTGATCACGTTAACCGCCAGCCTGTCGAAGGATCGCCTTGTTTTCGAAGTCGCCGACACCGGTATCGGAATACCTGCCGACAAGCTGGACCGGATTTTCGATGCCTTTCATCAGGTGCAGGAGGGCCCGGCGGTGGACGGAACCGGCCTGGGCCTGGCGATCAATCAACGCCTGATCCACCTGCTGGGAGGCGAGTCGCTGCGCGTCGCCAGCGTCCCCGGCAAAGGCAGCCTGTTCCGCTTCGCGATACCCTACCGAAGCGCGGTCAAGAGTCAAAGCCCAGCCGCGCCCTCAGCAACGGCCGAGTGGCCAGAGGCGCTGGCCGACGTCACAGCGCGCGAGATCACCGCGGCGGTGGATCTGGGCGATATCGCCCGATTGCTCGAGGTTGCCGATGCCCTGTCAGCAAACCCGGCGGCACCACGTGCCGATGTCGAGAATATGGCACTGATGTCACGCATGTTCGATTTCGATGGCCTGCGCGCATTGTCTGAACGCCTGCAGCAACGCAGCCGTGCGCAGGCCGACGCATGACATCACCGCGACTTTTCTCCTATCATCCCGCCAGGCAGGCTTCCCCCCATCGCGTCACCTTGAATCAACCCGAGCCGCATCACAGCACCATCTTGCTGGTCGACGACAACCCGACCAACCTGCAGCTGCTGTTTGGCACACTGAAGGGGCTCGGTCACAAGCTGTTGGTGGCCAAGAGCGGCGAGGATGCATTGAAGGTCGCCCAATGGGCCCAGCCGGATCTGATTCTTTTGGATATCCTGATGGCCGGCATGGACGGCTTCGAGACCTGTGAGCGGCTCAAGGGCGACCCGCAGACCCAGGACATCGCGGTGATCTTTCTATCCGCGCTGGACGACACCGACGACAAGATCAAGGGCCTGTCGATGGGGGCAGTCGACTATATTGCGAAGCCCTTTCAGGCCGAAGAGGTCATCGCCCGGGTCGAGACCCACCTTACGATTGCACGTCTTCGTAACGAACTGGCGGAGCGTAATCGCCAGCTGGAGTCTGCAAATCAACCCATCCTCGACGCAGTCGGCGACGGCATCTACGGGCTCGATCTGGAGGGGAAGATCAGCTTCGCGAATCCCGCCGCGATGCAGCTGACCGGCTACCCGAAGGAGGCCCTGATCGGCCATTCGATTCACGAGCTACATCTCTATGCGCGCTGGGACGGCACCCCGTATCACTTTATAGAGACGGGCATCTATCAGACCCTGAAGCAGGGTGTGGCCAGCCAGAGTGACAGCGATGTGTTCTGGCGCCATGCGGGAGATCACTTTGCCGTCAGCTGGACCTGCACACCGATTATGCGCGGCAGCAATGTGCAGGGCGCCGTGCTGGCTTTCCGCGACATCACGCAACGCAAACGTCAGGAACACCAACTGCGCGAGGCGCTAGCCGAGGTCGAGACGCTTCGCGACCGACTGCAGGCCGAGAACGCCTACCTACAGGCCGAGGTGAAGACCGAGGGGCGATTCGACAGCATTGTCGGCGAGAGCCCGGCGCTGCGCGCCGTCCTCGAGCAGATCGAACAGGTTGCGCCGACCAACAGCTCTGTGCTGATCACCGGCGAATCCGGGACCGGCAAGGAGGCCATGGCGCGCGCGATCCACGACCTCAGCCCGCGTCGCGACCGTCCATTGATCAAGGTCAATTGCGGCGCCATCACGCCGACACTGATCGAGAGCGAGCTTTTCGGTCACGAGAAAGGGGCATTCACCGGCGCCAGCAAGCAGCGGCAGGGACACTTCGAACTGGCCGATGGCGGGACGATCTTTCTTGACGAAGTCGGCGAGCTTCCGCTGGATGCCCAGGTCAAGCTGCTGCGCGTGCTCCAGGAGCAAGAGATCAGCCGGCTGGGCTCCGAGCACGCGATCCAGGTCGATGTTCGCTTGATTGCCGCAACCAACCGCGACCTGGTCGAGATGGTGGAGGCGGGCAGGTTCCGAATGGATCTCTTCTATCGCCTCAATGTGTTCCCGCTGAACGTGCCGCCATTGCGTGAACGGCGTGACGACATCCCACTGCTGGTGAACAAGTTCCTCGCCGATCAAGGCCGCGCCCAGGGACGCACCTTCAGCCGCGTGTCCGAGGACGGTATGCAGCTGCTGATGGAATATCACTGGCCCGGCAATATCCGAGAGCTGCAGAACGTCATCGAGCGCTCAGCCATTCTGGCGCGCGACAAGGTCGTGCCGATTGCGCGGCATCTGGTCTACTCGGGCATTGCCTCCGGGCCGGATCCCGCAACGGATGTCACGCCTGAGGCGGATGAGACTCAGCAGGTATTCGTCAGCCTGGCCAGTAATGAAGCGAGCTACATCCGTCGCGTTTTGGAACACACCGGCTGGACCATCGCTGGCAAGGGCGGCGCAGCGGAAATTCTCGACCTACCTGCCAGCACGCTCAGGTCGCGGATGAAGAAACTGGGCATCGAGCGGCGTGGCTAGTGGGCTGCTTGGTAAGTTCGGTTACTCTCAGAGCCGTGCTACGCTTGCGGCCTCGACCTGGACATTCCGCATTCCAGCAAGGTAACTACATGAAGCACCGCAAGCACCTGGCCGACGGCCTGATAGTCATCGGCATCTCCATAAGCCTGTCGCACATTTTGTCGGCGGCCCCGGCGGCACCCACGACTTATCGCATCATGAGCGAGCAGGAAGCCGCCTACCACAGCGCTGTGATGAAGAGCCTGCAGGGCTCGGCGCGCGAGGAATATCGCAACAGGCATTATAAAGAGCTGCTGGAACGTGCCCGGCGGCAGGGCTTTCTGATGCCGACACAGCCCCCGTGGGCGGCGGGAACGGCCGGTGCCACGGCGCAGGCCAAGCCGTTGCCTAAGATGCCCATCGCCGCTGCGCCGGCCGACTTACCAGGTCCCGCGCCACGGATGGATATGCCGGCGGAGAGACGGAGCGCCGCAGGCGAAATTCAGCCGGGCGCCCCCGACGACGCCTCGGATGCGATGACCGCTTACCGCGAGGCGATGCGCTCGCGTTTTGACGCATTCATGCGCGATCGCCAGGCACAATACGAACAGGACCAGCGGCGCTATCGCGAACAAATGGCCGCAACCAGGCAACAGAACCGTTCGACGCAGCAAACCCTGCCGCCCGACACTGTTCGGCCGCCACACTACCCCGGCATGCCGGTCTGGGGGCCACCCTATCCCATGGCCTTTCCCGGCTATCCCGAGCCCTACCCGGACCAACGCTGAGGGCTATCAAAGGCCCTGACGCACCGAATCGCGATTATCCTCGGGCCTCCCGAATCCGTTCGTAGGCCTGGCGAATCTCGTGCGTCTTTTGTGCCGCGACCTTCATCATCTCCTCCGGAAGTCCCTTGGATACCAGCTTGTCGGGATGGTGCTGACTGAGTAGGCGCCGATAGGCGCGCTTGACCTCGGCATCACTCGCCTGTGCGTCCACGCCAAGCAGCTGATAGGCATCCGCGAGCTTCGGCCGCGCCGCTGGCTGGCCTTGCCGACCGCCGCCGCCCTGGCGCTGGCCATGGAATCCACGCTGTGCACGTATCATCCGCTCCAGTCGACGATAGTCGAGCTCGGAGATGCCAAGACGCCCGCAGATGTGGGCCAACAGGCGGTCCTCGGACTTGCTCAGCCGACCGTCGGCGTAGGCGGCCTGCAGCTGTATCTCGATAAACATGCCGATCAGCGTGACCCGACCGTGGCATTCCCGGCGAAACTGATCCAGAACGCCATCGAGATCGAAATCCTCGGCCTTGCCCTGGCCGAACAGATTGATCGCCGCCTGACGCTTGGCCGCATCGAGCGCCATCTCGGCCATCAATGACTCTGCGACGCGAATCTCCTCCGGACTCACCCGGCCATCCGCTTTGGCAAGATTCCCCATTACCGCAAAGGTCGCGGTGAAAAACGCCGTCTGCACGCGCTCGCGGTCACCGGCGTCGAACGGTCCGAGATTCGGCAGCGCATTCAGGCCCTTGTCAAAGTTGTGACCCAGCGCCACGCCCAGCAAAGCGCCTAGCGGCCCACCCAGCATGAACCCGAAGGCACCCCCAACGAGCTTGCCCCACCAGCTCAACGCACCCGCCCACGCGGTCGTCCCGCCCCGCATTCCACCCAAGCGACGGATGATCTACTTGCCATGCAGATACTCCTCATCGCGAAACGACACCACCCAGTGAGGTTTGAATCCCACCATGATGGAGACCAGCCAGCCATTGAGGACCGCCTCAGGAAAGAACATCAACGGAAGAAACAGCAGGTAGGTGTCACTGAGCCTTTCCAGCGAGAAAGCGCCCGCGAACAGCAGGAGTCCCGTTGCGGTGAGCGCCACCAGGATAGCCACCAGCCCACCGGCAAAAAACGCGTTGACAAAGACATAGACGAAATAGTGTTTGGGCAGGTGGGCCCGCGCCAGACCGAGAATCAACTGGGTCAGCGTCGCCGGGAGTACGATAAAGACGAGCGCCGACGGGGCGAAGCCCGACCAGTCGTTCAGCCCGAAAAGGGTCGCAGCGAACAGGCTGAGACTGCCGGCCACAATGGCCAGCGACCAACCGAACATCAAGGTCAGTGTGACCATGCCCGAGAGGTGCCAGGCGAGACCTGGCTGAATCTCCGTGCGCAGCGTCGAAAGGACCAGCAGACACACGATGGCACCGAGGAAGACGTGCAGCTGATCCATATCGCCCAAGCGCTGCCAGTCGGCCCAGCGAAGGGCTCGACTGAGGGACCACGCATACAGCGCCCCAAACAACCACAACCAGGACGTGGGGAAAAGTTCGCCAGAGAATTCCATAACTAGGGCGTTGTCATTAAAGCCTGGAGTTTAACCGATGCAATACCGCCCGCTGTACGACACGGGGATCGACGTCAGTGTCCTATGCCTCGGCACCATGACCTTCGGCGAACAGAACACCGAGCAGCAGGCCTTTGAACAGCTCGACATGGCGTTGGACAGCGGGGTGAACTTCATAGACACCGCGGAGATGTACTCCGTGCCACCTCGCGAGGAGACCATGGGGAGCACCGAGCGCATCATCGGGCGCTGGCTCCGCGCGCGCGGCTGTCGCGACCGGGTGGTTATCGCCACCAAGGTGGCGGGACCGGGGCGAGACTGGCTGCCGTACGTCCGCGGCGGCGGCAACCGCCTCGACCGCAGCAACATTCAGGCCGCGGTCGAGGGGAGCCTGCGCCGCCTGCAGACCGATGTCATTGATCTCTATCAGCTGCATTGGCCGGACCGGCCGACCAACTTTTTTGGCCAATTGGGCTATGTGCACGAGGACGATGCACAGGCAACGCCCCTGCTAGAATCTCTGCAAGTCCTGGGGGACCTCGTCAAGGCCGGCAAGGTGCGTCATGTCGGTGTGTCGAACGAGACACCCTGGGGCTTAATGCACTATCTCGCCCTCGCCGAACTGCATGACCTGCCGCGCATGGTCTCGGTCCAGAACCCCTACAATCTCCTCAACCGCACCTACGAGGTGGGCATGGCCGAGATCAGTCACCGCGAGGGGGTCGGATTACTGGCTTACTCGCCGCTTGGCTTCGGCGTTCTGTCGGGCAAGTACCTGGGCGATAGACATCCCCCGGGGGCACGCCTTACGCTGTTCCCCAGTTATGAACGCTACTCTGGCCCAG
>JASFJQ010000079.1:0-8107 GCA_050121305.1 Chromatiaceae bacterium | reverse complement strand
GGAAGCTGTCACCTTCTACGACCGCCGCGTTTATGCCCTCACGGATGAAGATGTGTTCAAAAGCGCGTTTTACTGTGGTGGTGCCGGCGCCGGATGAACCGGTAACCGCAACGACGGGATGCTTTTTCGACATGCTGTCTCCCCTGGGTCTCGAGATTGTGGTCTGATTGATCTCTGCGGAAAGTGCTGGCCAACAAAAGCCGCGCGGCGGCTAAGCGACGGTCCCGGGTCGGACCTGCGGCGTTTCTTATTCAGCAGTTCCTAATTTAACGTTGCGCGCGACTATACCACAGCCCCGGTAGCGCCCTGGAGCGGGCTAGGCTGCATAGCTCCGCATCGGGCGATTTTGTCATGAATCTCTTCGAAACCGCCGATAAATACCAGCACGTTGCGATTTTCCGCGGTATCCTTGCGCCCCTTCGGCGGTCGGCGAAGGACTCTTGAGCCGCCGTTGCCCGGCCCTGGCGGTATGGCTCATTCTGCGCGTTACATCGAACTTTGCGCAAAAAACGGCCTTGCTGAATCGTGCAGGTATGCGGATACGCGGTATCCGCGGGTTTCTTGCTTTTTCCCGGCGGTGGTGATGGAAGACGTTTTTCCCTACCCGGTCGCGCAGATAGGCTTGATCGGTGGCGGCCAGCTTGGACGTATGCTCGTCAAGGCGGCAAAAAGCCTCGGCTGCACCTGTGTAGTGCTTGATCCCGTTCCGGGGTCACCGGCCGGTCAACTCGCCGGCAATCAGATCGTCGGCGACTACAGCGATCCGGCGATGTTGCGTGCACTGGCGAAATCATGCGACGTCGTGACATTCGAACTCGAAGATATCGAGACCGAGACCCTGCGCGAGCTCGAGGCGGAGGGACACAAGGTCTTCCCGCGCCCCGAACTGCTGGCCACGGTCCAGGACAAATTTCTTCAAAAGCAGTTCTTGCGCCGGGCGGGGATACCGACTTCGGACTTTGCCGATATGCCACGACCACATGCCGGGGCCTTTGGCGCCTTTGGCTACCCGCTGGTTCAGAAGGCGCGTCGCGGCGGCTACGACGGGCGCGGCGTGGTGGTCATGCAGAATGCGGCGGCGTTCGCCGACCACCTGCCGGTTGCTGGCTATGTCGAGCGTTTCGTGGAGGCCGAAAAAGAGCTCGCGGTGCTCGTGGCGCGCAACGTCGGTGGTGAGTGCAGGGCCTACCCAACGGTAGAGATGCGATTTCGTGCGGCCGACAATGTCCTCGATTTCCTGGTCGCCCCGGCCAGCATCCCCGCCGAGATCGCGCGGCGCGCCGAGGCACTGGCGATGCGCACCGTCGAAGCGATGAACGGCGTCGGGGTATTCGGGATCGAGATGTTCCTCGCTGCGGGTGGGGAACTGCTGGTCAACGAGGTGGCGCCGCGGACGCACAACTCCGGCCACCATACGATTGAGGCCTGTGTTACCGATCAGTTCGAGCAGCACTTGCGGGCGATATTGGACCTCCCGCTGGGTGACACCCGACAGCTTTCGCCGGCGGCCATGGTCAATCTGCTCGGTGAGCCCGGCTATACCGGGCGGCCAGTGATCATCGGTCTGGCCGCCGTACTGGCAATACCCGGCGCGTGTGTGCACATCTATGGTAAGGCGATCACCAAGCCGGGTCGCAAAATGGGTCATGTGACCGTTATCGATGAGAGCGTCGAGGCGGCGTGCGCCAAGGCCGAGCAGGTCAAGGCGTTAATCAAGGTTCTAGGAGACAAGCAGTCATGACGGAGGTTCGGGTCGGTATCATCATGGGCAGTGATTCGGATCTGCCGGTCATGCAAGAGGCGGCGGATATCCTAAGCGAGCTGGGCGTGCCATACGAAATGACGATTGTGTCAGCGCACCGAACGCCAGCCAGGCTCTACGATTACGCCGAAACGGCACGCGGTCGGGGGTTAGGCGTCATTATCGCCGGGGCGGGTGGCGCAGCCCATCTGCCCGGTATGGCTGCCGCGATAACGCCGCTGCCGGTGATCGGCGTGCCGGTCAAGAGTTCGGCGCTGGCCGGCCAGGATTCCTTGTTGTCGATCGTGCAGATGCCCGCAGGCGTCCCGGTGGCCACCGTCGCCATCAACGGTGCCAGGAATGCCGGTATTTTGGCGGCGCAGATCCTGGGTACCGGAGAACCCGCGCTGCTCGATCGGGTCGCCCAATACAAACGCGACCTCGAGGCAACGGTGTTGGCCAAAGTGAAAAAGATGGCGGCCGATCGGGCGGAGTGATCTCGCTGTTACCTGTCGAGCGTTCAATGCTCCGGAAAACCCACGCCGGGATTGAGAATATTGTCCGGATCAAATTGACGTTTGATCGCCGCCATCAGCTGCAGACTGGTCTGGTCGAGTTCGCGCCCAACGAAAGCGCGTTTCACCAAGCCGATACCATGCTCACCCGACAGACTGCCGTCTAGCGACAGGACCAGATCGAAAACCGCATCCAGGCAGGGGTCGGCGGCCGCCATCTGCTGTGGATCGTCCGGGTCGACCAGGAGGTTGACATGAATATTGCCGTTGCCGGCATGCCCGAAGTTTACGATCGGGACGCCGTAACGCCGCGACAAGACCTCGAGACCGTCGATCAGCGCCGGGATCTGCGAAATCGGCACCACCACATCTTCGTTGATCTTTTTCGGCGCAATGTTGCGCAGCGCCGGTGAAAGCGCCTTGCGCGTGCGCCAAAGACGGGCCACCTCATCATCCGTCGCGGCCGTCTCGACAACCAGGCAGCCATTGCCCTGGGCTGCCGCGGACACCTGCTGGGCGCTGGCGGCGATGCTGGCCTCTGGCCCATCGATCTCGATTACGAGCAGTGCGCCGGCCTCGTCCGGCAGCCCCAGGTCGGAATAGTCGCGCACCATTGCGATCGCCGCACCATCCATGAATTCCAGCGCGCAGGGCGTCACTGCCTGCGACATGATCCGGGAGACTGCGTGTGCTGCGGCATGGATGTCGCGATAGACGGCCTGCAGCGTACGCCTGGCTTCGGCCACGGGTGTGAGCTTCAGTGTTGCCTCGGTGATGATCGCCAAGGTGCCTTCGGAGCCGATCAACAACCGCGTCAGGTCGTAGCCCACGACGCCCTTGGTGGTAGATACGCCCGTCTTCAGCACATCGCCGGCGCCGGTCACTGCGCGCAGCCCCAAGGTATTCTCCCGAGGCGTGCCGTACTTCACGGCACGTGGACCGGCCGAATTATAGGCAAGGTTGCCGCCGATGGTGCAGACGGCCGCACTGGTCGGATCCGGTGGCCAGAAAAAACCGTAGCGGCCGGCGGCTTGCTGGAGTTCCTCGTTTGTGTAGCCGGGCGAGACCCGCGCCAGCCGGTTTGCGGGATCGATCGACAGTACGCTGCGCATGCGTTCCATCGACAGGACGATACCCCCATGCTGCGGCACGGAGGCGCCTGTCGTCCCGGTACCGCGGCCGCGTGTGACCAGCGGAACCTTATGAACGCGACATTGCCGGACCAGCTGTTGGACCTGGTCGATGCTGTGGGCAAAACACACGGCCTGCGGGAGGGCATGCTGGCGGCTGTTGTCATAGCCGTAGGCCCAGCAATCGTTCACCTCGGTGAGCAGGTCCTCGGCGCTGAACAGATCACGCAGCTCGGCGGTGAGCGCCGAAGAAAGGCGGGCGGCGGGCGGCTTGTCACTCGTCGATGTATTCAAACAGCTTTACCACCCGCTTCACACCGCTGACGAAACGTGTCTTTTCGGTGACCGCGTCGGCCTCTGTCGGCGTCAGCAGCCCCATTAGATAGACACTGCCTTGCGAGCTCGTCACCTTCACCCGGGTTGGATCGAATCCCTCGATCTGCACGTCGAACAGTGCCAATTTGACTTTGGTGGTCAGGTAGGCGTCGGCCGTCGCCTCTCCCCAGGTGGATTCGGCACCAATGGCCACCTCGTTGAACACGGCACGAACCCTCGGGATGGCGGCAACACGCTGCCGAAAGGCCTCTACGATCTCCTTGTTCGCGGCCTCGCCGGTCAGCAGCACCTGCAGATTGAACACAGTGATATCGATATTACTGTTCTGTCGCAGCTGCTCCTCGCTGTCCTTGGCCTCCATTGCCTTGATCCAGATTTCCTGGTCCTCGACGATGGTGCCCGCACTGCGACGGTCATGGATGACCTTGACCCCCATAGCGGTGCCACCGAGCACTACGGCAGCGCAACCTGTCAGGTTCAGCGCGAAAAGGCAGATCACAAGGCTTCGTATCGTCAAGCTATTTCCCTTCATAGTCGTTCAACCACCCATCAATTTCAGATCGATCAGGTCGCAGAGGCAGTGAATCACCAAGCGATGATTTTCGAGAATCCGGGCGGCATCCACCGCGGGTGCTCGTATCTCGATATCCGTAGAACGCAATCGGACGGCGATCTCGCCGCCATCGCCTCCGGTCAGCGCAATGATCTGCAGCTGTCGCTCCTTCGCTGATTCCAGAGCGGCCGTCGTATTGTCGGCCGTCCCATCGATGCTCAACACCAGCAACACGTCTCCCGGGTGACCGAGGGCGCCGATCTGTCTGGCGAAAATCTCGCTGAAGCCCTCGTCGACGGCGATCGCAGTCAGCGTCGCGGCATCCGAATTCAATGCGATCGCCGGGAGCCCAGGACGCTCGCGTTCGAAGCGATGCTGCATCTGTGCGACGAAATATTGCGCATCGGCAGCCGAACAACCATTGCCACAACTCAAGACCTTGCCGCCGCCGAGCAGGCTGCTGACGATGCGGTCTGCAGCCAATGCAATCGCCGCTGTCTGGATCTCAGCGGCCCTCGTCGCAGCCTGCACGCTGTCGGTGAAAAGATTGCTGATTCGTTCGATTGGATCCACGTCGCCGGGCCGGCACCTGTCGTCACTGACGGCAAGTGTCGCATGCTCCCAAGTTTGGGTCGACATCAGGCCGCGAAGGCATCGCGTATCCATTGCCCCTCGTGCCGGGTGTCGAAGCCCACTACGTCGAAGCGGCACGGCCCGCGCCAGCCGTAGCGCACGAGGTAGTGCTGGGCCGCATGGATCAGGCGCTGTCGCTTGCGGGCACCGATGCTGGCCAATGCGCCGCCGAAACCGGCGTGGCTGCGATAACGCACCTCGACAAAGACCAGGTGCCCACTGTCCCGCATCACCAGATCGATCTCGCCGCCGCGACAGCGGTAATTGCGCGTGACCAGCGTCAGGCCGTGGCTCGTCAGCAGTCTGATCGCGCGGCCCTCGGCATCCTTGCCGAGCTCCTGGGTCTTGCCCATCAGCCTGGCGGGGCCGGGTTCAACGAGTCCGGGTTCAGGTTTGCCTCCTCTGTCGCGGCACCCTGAAGGTCGAGGCGCGGCGCATAGCCCAATATCTTCGGTTCTTCGTCCAATAGCACCCAAACCAGCTGGCGATGAATCTGATTGAGCTCATCCATGTAGAGGTTGCCGGTGCTGCCGTCGAGCGATTCGTAGCGGCTGCTCTGCAGGCGCTTGAGGTGAGGCACGAGCCGGAGTGCGTCCATTCCCATGGCGTATAGGCGGGCATAAGAAGAGGCGCTGTTGGGCAGGTAGCGGACGATTTCGTCGCGACTGTCTGCGTCGCCCGTGCTGTTGGTCAGCAGCCAAGGAATATCGGCCAGCATGATGCCGCGCATGTCTTCGGCCTGATTGGGTGCGAGCTGGCCTACCCAGGCGTGGGAAGTAGCATAAACGGGCAGGTCGCCGGCGCGGTGGAACTGAAGCTGCGGGCGGATCCCCTGCGCCTGCACCGGCCGGGCGGCCATGAAGACCGCGTCGACATCGTCGCGTCGACGCGGCTCGAACTCGAGGCGTCTACCGAGCCACTCCTGCATCTGACGATGCCTGGCGGAACTGCGATCCAGCTGCAACAGGCGGATGATGGTCTCGCTGTAATCGTGGCCGCTGTCGTCATAGCGGCCGACGCCCGCGATGCTGCCGCCCAGGCTGCGCCAACGATCCTCAAACGCAGTTGCCAGTCTTTCGCCCCAAGGCCCTTGCGGGGTCAGCACGATAGGTCGGTGATGGCCGTCCGACCAGATGCGTTCTGCTGCCAGACGCGCTTCGTTCTCCGGCGACAATGCGTACATGAACATGGTTGTCGGCGGCGCTGTCTCGATGGGTACCTGATTGAGCGCCAAGACCGGCACCGGCAATTCACCGGCACGCAGCAGCTGCCCCACGGCCTCTTTCTGAAGGGGTCCGATCACCAGTTCAGCCCCCTCGGCGACGGCGCGACTGTACAGCGGCCAAATTCCGGCGGGATCGGAGGCGTCGTAGAAGCGCAGTTCAGGGCGTTTGTCCGCAGGCAACTGGAAGCGGCTGATGACGATGCCGTCCCGGATCGCCGCCGCCACGTCGGCGAAGGTGCCCGATTGCGGCAGCAGCACCGCGATTCGCGATGCCGGCTGCATCTGACGCTGCAGCTGCAAGCGGTAATTCTCGATCAGTGCCGGCATGGCGGGGTGCTGCGGAAAGCGTTGCCGCCATTCCGCCAACGGCGTTGCGAGTTGGTCGGGATCACTGCCGTACTTCTTGACGATCAATGCCAGTTGCATCCAGCCGCCGCTGACGCCCGGCGGAGACGGCTGCAGGTTGGTCAGCACCAGTTCGTTGAGCAGTGCCAGCGTGCGCAGGATCTCGGTCTGTGTGGCGAGTCGCTGCAAGGGATCGGCCGGCATGGCGTCGACGGCCTGGAGCGCATTGGCCGATTCAAGCAGGTTCCCGGTCTGGCGATAGGCGTCTGCCAGATCGCGATAGTAGCGGACCTGAAGGGCCTGATCGGAGCCCGCAGCCGGGGGGCTGCTCAGCACCCCCAGCGCATCACTTGCGAGCCGCTTCTGCAACAGGGCCTCGACTTGCAGTAACCGCGACTGAAGCTCCTGGTCGCCCGCCAGAGGCAGCCCGGCCAGTTGGTTCAGGGTCGTGTCTACGCCAACCCAGTCGTCTCCAGATTTGGCGGCTTCCGCCGCCGCCAACAGATAGGCGGCGCGCTGCTCCGGGGCCGCTGTGCGCGCCGCCAGCTGGCGGTAGAGCTCTGCAGCGGCGACATACTGCCCCGCCGCAACCATAGTCGCCGCGCGAGCTTCTTCCGGGTCGATACTGACCACGCGTGACGGCCGCTCCGGCTGGCTACAGCCGAAGAGCAGAAGCGCCCATGCGGCGAGGAGGACTAGACGGATGGGTGTCGCGGCTTGCATCGGTGCTTGGCTGCATTCAGGATTGATCATCGAGTATCAGAGGTGGGTCAAGAGGTGTCAAACGCGGCTGGGTGCCTGTTCATTGTCGCCACGCCGATCGGCAATCGGGAGGATATTAGCCTGCGCGCACTCGAGACACTGCGGTGCGTCGACCGGGTGGCTGCCGAGGACACGCGTCACAGCCGTCGCCTGCTGGCCCATCTGGGGATCGATAGACCGATAATGTCGCTGCACGAACACAACGAAAGTCGGGCGACGCAACGCATTTTGGAGCTTCTGCTAGAGGGTGAATCGATCGCATTGATCTCCGATGCGGGCACTCCCTTGATCAGCGACCCCGGTTTTCCACTCGTGCGTGCATGTCTTGCCCAGGGCGTGAAGGTAGTGCCCGTGCCGGGTGCCTGCGCATTGATTGCGGCGTTGTCTGTCAGTGGGCAGCCAACCGACAGATTCCGCTTCGAGGGGTTCCTGCCGCGCAAACGGCAGGCCCGACGGAGTTATCTGCGCCGCATGGCCACAGAGAGCGCAACGTTGGTGTTCTACGAATCGTCGCACCGTATCCTCGAGTCTCTGTGCGATTTGCGCGATGTATTCGGCGCCGACCGAGCGGCTACCCTGGCCCGCGAACTGACCAAGGTCCATGAGACCGTCAGAACCGGGACCCTTGGCGAGCTCGTCGCGTGGGTCGAGGGAGACGACGACCAACGCAGGGGTGAGTTCGTGCTCATCATCGGGGGTATGCCGGCAGGGGCCGCTGGCCCCATGGACAGCGACAAGCTGCTCACCGTCCTGCTCGAGGAACTGCCGATCAAACAGGCCGCTACGCTGGCTGCCCGCGTCACCGGTGAAAAACGCAATCAAGTCTATCGGCGTGCGCTGGCACTGCAACGATGAGGCCTAGGAGCC
>JASFJQ010000078.1:0-8120 GCA_050121305.1 Chromatiaceae bacterium | reverse complement strand
GCAGCATAAGCCTATGAAAAATAAAGCAATTATTGGTGGAGGCGGCGGGAGTCGAACCCGCGTCCGCAAATCCTCTGCCTTCGGCTCTACATGCTTAGTCGAATCAATTATATTTAACCGAGTGCCGCCCGATCGACAGGGCATACAGTACGGCGATTCCGGTTAGTTTTAGCGAATCGGCCCCGGACATGCGTCATCGCGATCTTGTGAGATATGACGCCTGAGTGTCCCGAGGGACGCTGGACGCACAAGCACGGCTCCAGTCAGACGGCACCCTACCGGGTATTAAGCGGCGAGTGCGTAGTTGTCGTCGTTGGCAACTATAAGTTTGCGAATGGATTTACGAGGGTATTCGCACCTCGGCATGCACCTCGGGTTTCGCAATCCACGTCGAATGCCGTGTCGCCCCCAGGTCTATGGGTCAATATGACCTTGATTCCGATCGCCTCTAAATCGCCCCAAGCGGCGTCGCCGTTTGGGGTTTCTTCAACATTTTCATGAGCATCGCTGCCGCTGTCGCGGCAGATCGAATGCCCGCCTGAATTTGCTGGGCGAACCAATGTAACAGACAAGATACCGCCGTCAGAGTTCCGCCAAATTCTAGCATTCAACCGGTCTTGAATATGCGCTGTTTCTCGCGCTGCCAGTCACGCTCTTTTTCATCGGCACGCTTGTCGTGAAGCTTCTTGCCCTTGGCCAGCCCAATCTCGAGCTTGGCGCGGCCCCGCTTCCAGTACATCGCGAGCGGGACGAGAGTATAGCCCTTGCGCTCGGTCAGGCCGATCAGTTTATTCAGCTCATCGCGATGCAACAGCAATTTGCGCGTGCGCATCGGATCGGGTTTGACGTGGGTTGACGCAGTCGGGAGGGGCGAGATCGTGGCACCGAAGAGAAAGGCCTCACTGCCCTTGACGGTCACATAGGCCTCGGTCAGATTGATCTTGCCGGCGCGCAGGCTCTTGACTTCCCAACCCTCGAGTGAGATCCCGGCCTCATAGCGATCCTCGATGAAGTATTCGTGCCTCGCCTTCTTGTTGAGAGCGATGGTGGCGCCGCCCGTCGCTGTCGATTTTTTCGCCTTCTTCGCCATGCGGCGCGAGTGTAGCACGCAGCCCAGATTGGGCAGGGAGTCGCCTTGTCTGTACTGGACCTATTCGACAGAATGACCGGATGACGCTAGGAACTAGCCCCTGCAGGGGATCTTCATGAGCAATCAACACGTCTCCGCGCAAGGCATGTGGTCGTCCAGGGGTATATTCATCATGGCGGCCGTGGGCTCGGCGGTGGGCCTGGGCAACATCTGGAAGTTCCCCTACATCACTGGCGAGTACGGCGGCGGGGCCTTCGTCGCTGTCTATCTGGTGTGCATCGCGCTGATCGGTATCCCGATCATGATGGCCGAGATCCTGCTGGGGCGACGGGGCCGGGCGAGCCCGATCATCACCATGCGGACTCTCGCACGCGAGGAGGGTACATCGCCGGCCTGGAGTCTTGTCGGCTATTCAGGCGTGGTCGCGGGTTTCCTGATTCTTTCGTTCTATAGCGTGATCGCAGGCTGGGCTCTGGCCTATGTGTTCCAGACCGCGAGTGGAGGCCTGAACCAGGTCAGTCCCGAAGGTGCCGCGAGTCTGTTCGGGGACTTGGTGGGTTCCGCGGGGCAGCTGATGGTCTGGCATTCGGTGTTCATGCTGATGACGGTCGTCGTCGTGGCGCGCGGTGTGCGCTATGGACTTGAGCGGGCGGTGACCATCTTGATGCCCCTGCTGTTCATCATGCTGGTTATCATGATCGCTTATGCCGCAGTCGAAGGCGACTTCTCGCGCGGCTTCGATTTCCTGTTCAACACCGACTTCTCGCGCGTCTTCCAGTTGTGCACCGGCTCGGCCGAGGATCTGCAGTGCAGCTTCAGCGGCGAACCGCTGCTGGTCGCTATGGGGCACGCCTTCTTCACGCTGAGCCTGGGGATGGGCGCCATCATGGCCTATGGTGCCTATGTCCCCGAGCACGCCTCGATCACTGGCGCGACCATCACCATTGCCGTCGCGGACACCGTCGTGGCGTTATTGGCCGGCCTGGCGATCTTTCCGATCGTCTTTGCCAGTGGCCTGGAGCCTTCTGCCGGCCCTGGTCTGATCTTTCAAACCCTGCCGATCGCCTTTGGCAGCATGCCCGGCGGCCAGTGGTTCGGTACCGTCTTTTTTCTCCTGCTGGTATTTGCTGCCTGGTCGTCGTCGATCTCGATCGCCGAGCCGGCGGTAGCATGGCTGGTCGAAAGCCGACAATGGCGGCGCAGCCTTGCGGCCATCCTGGTCGGTGGGCTGGCCTGGCTGCTCGGCATTGGGTCAGTCCTGTCGTTCAACCATTGGTCCGGCGAGGAGTACCAGCTGTTCGGCAAGACGCTGTTCGACCTCAAGGATTTTCTTGCCTCCAACATCATGCTGCCGCTCGGCGGTCTGTTGATCGCGCTGTTCGTCGCCTATGGAGCTGGGCGGCGTATGGCACTCGAGGAACTCGCGATCAGCCGTCAGCGCCTGTTCGATGCCTGGTGGTTCGTAATCCGCTATGTATCGCCATTGGGAATCGTCATCGTTTTTCTCAACTCCATCGGGGTGTTCTAGTGGACGCTGCCCTCCAACGCATCGGAAGTCTTCCTCGGCCAGGCAGGGAGTGCTAATTGGCGAAGATCGAGAAATCCGCATTGGTTCCGTTCTCTGCCCAGCAGATGTTCGATCTCGTCGCAGATGTGGAACGGTACAAGGAGTTTTTGCCCTGGTGTAGCGACTCTCAACTCGTATCGAGCACCGAGAACGAAGTCTGCGGAAAGATCGAGGTGTCGCGGCTTGGCATTACCCAGGCCTTCTCGACCTGCAACGCGATCGATCCGCCGCACCGCATGGAAATTGCGTTGCGTGAAGGGCCGTTCAAGCGGCTGCATGGCGAGTGGCGATTCACCCAACTTCGGGACGACGCCTGCAAGGTGTCCTTGATGATGGATTTCGAGTTTTCCGGCAGACTCATCAACGCGGCCTTCGGCAAGGTCTTTCACCAGATCGCCAACTCATTGGTGGCATCTTTCGTGGAGCGCGCACGCGAGGTCTATCATGACTGAGCCGAAGATCACGGTGGAGGTCGTGTTCGCCAAGCCGGATGAACAGGTCCTCGAGCGGCTGCAGGTGCCGGCGGATGCGACCATCGAGGCGGTGATCCATGAATCCGGGCTGTTGGCGCGTTTTCCCGAGATCGATCTCGCGGTCAATAAGGTAGGCATCTTCGGCAAGGCGTCAGCGCTGACGGCCTCACTGAACGACGGGGATCGGGTTGAGATCTACCGGCCGTTGATCGCCGACCCGAAGGCTGCGCGCAAAAAGCGGGCCGCCGAGGGCAAGGCCATGAAAAAGGGTGCGCCGGCCCTATCGGAGACCAAGCACGGCTAAGGTCCGGTTCTACTGGGCATCAGCCGCCGGCCGATTTCAGGCCGAGGGCTATGAGTGCCCGACGCCAAAGAGATTGTCGCTCCGGGACATAGTCTGGCACGCTGACCAGGATCTCTTGCTTCCTCTCTGCGCGCTCATCGAGTGGTTGCGGGCGCAGATCTCCGATTATACGCACCAGGCGGTCGTCTTCGAACAGCACCGTAACGCGTTTTATCTCACTCGGTGTGCTACCCCTGCCGATGGTGTAGACGTAATCCCAGCGGTCGGCATGAAAAACGTCGGTCAGCATCGGCGTGCCGAGAAGAAACTGCACCTGGCGCTTGCTCATCCCGGGCAGCAGCTCGTTGACCTGCTGCTGGGCCACCACGTTGCCCTGCTGGATGATGGGTCGATAGATCAGGCCAGGAGGCGGCAACGCCGCCTCTAGGGTCGGATCGCTGACGCTGCTGCAGCCGGTCAGGGCCAGAGTTGCGACCACGCCGATGAAAATGAGAAGCTTACGCATGTGCGAACAGTTACCGTTCCTGGGCTTGTTTGCAGCTCGCAGAGACTCGCGAAATCGCGGCGAAGAATACCATGCATCGGAGGTCGGGGTGGAAAACCAGGATATTCGCAAGGCGGGTCTTAAGGTCACATTACCGCGGGTAAAGATCCTCGAGATTCTCGAATCCAGCGAATCGCGACACATGACCGCCGAAGACGTCTATCGTGCGCTGCTCGAGCGGGGAGAGGAGATCGGTCTCGCGACTGTTTACCGGGTGCTGACACAGTTCGTCAATGCGGGCCTCGCCGAGCGACACCACTTCGAAGGCGGCCAGGCGGTCTTCGAACTCGATCGCGGCCATCATCATGATCACATCGTGTGCGAGCAGTGCGGCAGGGTCGAGGAGTTTCTCGATGAGACTATCGAAAAGGCACAGCAGGACATCGCGGCGAAAAAGGGTTTCTCCATCGTCGATCACGCCCTGATCATCTATGGGCGTTGCCGGCGCGAGAATTGTCCCTACGACGATGCAGGCTGAGCGGACCAGGCGACCCGCTGCCCAGGTGCCCCGCGATTTCCCCTGTTTATTCGGTATGTTGGGCGACGAGGCATTATTTTAAGCTGTGTACTGGGCAACCCGTTGCCTGATTAGCATAACTAGAAACCGGAGGAGAAAGATGAAGAACGTGTTCAAGAGAGGTCTCGCCGCCGCTACGCTGGCGGTGTTCGGTGCTGCATCGTCGCTGCAGGTGCACGCGGCGGGCGATTATCTGTTGGCGACCGCCAGCACCGGCGGCACTTACTACCCGGTCGGCGTCGCGTTGTCGACATTGGTCAAGGTCAAGCTGCAGCCGACGGACAAGATCAATATGTCCGCGATCAACTCGGCCGGATCGGGCGAGAACATCAAACTGCTGCGCGATAACGAGAGCCAGTTTGCGATCCTGCAGGGCCTGTACGGGTCCTACGCCTGGAACGGGACCGGACCGCTGGAGAAAGAGGGCCCGCAGACCGGCTTGCGTTCCGTCAGTATGCTCTGGCAGAACGTCGAACACTTTGTCGTCAAGGCCGAGTATGCGAAGACCGGCACCATCGCCGATGCGAACGAAGTCAGCAGTGTCGCGGGCTTTGGTAAAAAGAACTCGGGATCGCTGGGCTCGAGTCGCACCATTTTCGCGAACCTCGGCATCGATATTGATCAGCGGTTCGAGTTGTTCTACGGCGGGTACGGTGCGCTGGCCAGCGCCATGCAGGATGGCAAGGCAGACCTGATCGGTACCCCGGCCGGTGTACCGGTCGGTGCGGTGACCAAGCTTTTGGCAGCGCG
This sequence comes from Chromatiaceae bacterium, assembly GCA_050121305.1. Classification (GTDB taxonomy): domain Bacteria; phylum Pseudomonadota; class Gammaproteobacteria; order Chromatiales; family Chromatiaceae; genus Thiosocius. The sequence continues at coordinate 2,875 of JASFJQ010000078.1, read as the reverse complement.
TGGCGACGATGTCCGACTGTTGGCGTTCTCCCCGGAGCAGGCGGCCAAGGCCGACGGTGGGCTCGGCCTCTGGACGCCATACACCATTCCGGCCGGGACCTACCCGGGTCAGACGGCCGACATCACGACCATCGCCCAACCCAACTTCCTTGCGGTGCGGGCCGATGCGCCGGAAGAGGACGTCTATAAGATCACCAAGACGATCTACGAAAACCTCGGCTTCCTGCAGGCCATCCACAAGGCGACCAAGGCGATGGCGTTGGAGAAGGCGATCGCCGGCCTGCCGATGCCGCTGCACCCGGGTGCAGCCCGGTATTACAAGGAGGCGGGTCTGGAGATCCCGGCGCACCTGGTCCAGTGACAACAACGGCCGCCGGTAGGCGGCCGTCTCTTTCTCCATGAGCGAGACTCCCCCCCTGGGTGATTCGGGGACGATGGCCCACGGCCTGCGCGAGCAGCCGTGGTTGCTGCGGGCCGTGTACTGGCTGGGCGCACTGATTGCGGTGCTCCACCTGGTGATGAACTTCACCACCCTGTTCTCCACCCAGTGGCAGAGCACGCTGCATTTCGCCGGTCTAGGCATCCTCGCGATGCTGTTGTACCCGCCTGTCCGTAGTGTCCGGATCGCCGCCTCGCGCGTCTGGCTGGTCGTCGATCTGTTTCTGGCTGTCGTCTTCGTGGTCGCGACACTCTGGGTCGTCGGGTCTGAGGACGCCATCTACGATCGGGGTGTCAATATGACGGCCTTCGAACAGGGGTTGGCGGTGGTCACGATCATCGCGGCCATCGAACTCACCCGTCGCACCACCGGGCTGGTGATCCCGATTTTGATCGTTGTCTCCTTGACCTATGTCGTCGGCTGGGGCGGCTGGCTGGACAATATCTTCAAGTTTGCCGGGTTGAGCACCGAGACCCTGCTATTTCGCAGCATCTACGGCGATGATGCATTGTTCGGCAGCATCTCGCAGATCTCGGTGTCGTTCGTGTTCATGTTCATCCTGTTCGGCGCCTTCCTGCTGCGCTCGGGGGCCGGAGACTTCGTGATTGCCATGGCTCGGGTCGTGGCCGGGCGGGTGATCGGCGGACCAGGGCTGGTGGCCGTGGTGTCTTCGGGGCTGACCGGGACGATCTCCGGTTCGTCGATTGCGAACACGGTCTCGACCGGGGTGATCACGATACCGATGATGAAGCGGGCAGGGTTTCCGGCGCGCTTCGCCGCGGGCGTCGAGGCGGCCTCGAGTACCGGTGGCCAGTTGATGCCGCCGATTATGGGTGCCGGCGCATTCGTGATGGCCAGTTACACCCAGATCCCTTACACCCACATCGTCGTCGTCTCCTTTTTGCCGGCGCTGCTGTATTTCCTGTCGGTCGCGTTCTTTGTACGCCTGGAGGCGAAGCGTCTCGGCTTCACCATCGAAGAGCAGGCCGAGCGCACCGGCTTCCTGCAGATAATGAAAGAAGGCGGGGTGGTGTTTGTATTACCGATCACCGGGTTGATCGTGATGCTGGTGTCCGGATTTACGCCGACCTATGCCGCCGGTGTCGCCATCCTCACGGTGATCGGGTCGAGTTGGCTGACCCCGCGCCGGATGGGATTGCGGGCCATTGTCGATGCGCTGGCGCTGGGCAGCCGTAATATGATCACCACGGGTCTGCTGCTGGTCGCGGTCGGTCTGGTGGTGAATGTGATTGCGATGACCGGGGTCGGCAACACCCTGTCGCTGATGATTCAGCAGTGGGCCGGCGGCAATCTGGTGATCGCACTGATCCTGGTCGCCCTGGCCTCGCTGGTACTCGGCATGGGTCTGCCGGTGACCGCGGCGTATATCGTGTTGGCGACGCTGTCGGCACCGGCCCTCTACAACCTGATCGCGGATGCGCAGCTCATCGACCTGATCGCCTCGGGTCAGGCACTGCCGGAGGCCGCCAGCGCCATGGTGATGCTGGCGGCGCCGGATAAACTGGCCTCGCTCGGTCAGACTATGTCCAGCGAGGAGGCGCGAGGCATCCTCGATGCGCTGCGGGGCATCGATCCGTCGCTGGTCACCGGTCTGTATGAGCAGATGTTCGATCCAGCACTGGTGCTGGGCATTCTGCTGTCGGCGCACATGATCATCTTCTGGCTCAGTCAGGACAGCAATGTCACGCCACCGGTCTGCCTGACGGCCTTTGCCGCCGCGGCGATAGCCGGCACCAACCAGATCCGCACCGGATTCACCGCGTGGAAGCTTGCAAAGGGGCTGTATATCATGCCGCTGCTGTTCGCCTATACGCCGCTCCTCTATGGCGACTGGACCACCGCGCTGGAGATCTTCTTCTTCACCCTGGTCGGTCTGTACGCCTTCGCGGCCGCGTTCCAGGGCCACCTGGAGACCGATCACGGTGTCGTGATGCGGATCGTCCTGGCCATCCTGGCCCTGTGCCTGCTGTATCCGGGCCAGCCGATCTTGCACTGGGCCGGTCTCACCGCATTCGTTGCATTTTTCGTCTGGGACCGGATGATGTCCCGGCGGGCCCTTGCGTGACTGAAGGTATTCAACACAAGCGATGAACCTGACGCCTACCCAAGAGCTACAGCTCAACCACCGCTCGGTGCGGCGTTTTCTGCCCAGGCCGCTCGAAGAGGGCCAGCTGCAGGCGCTGATTCGCTGCGGTCAGGCCGCTGCGACCTCGAGCTTCATCCAGGCCTATTCCATTGTGCGGGTGACCCGTCCGTCCGCCCGAGCGGCCATCGCGGCGGCGGCCGGCGGCCAGCCGTGGATCGAGCAGGCGGCAGAGTTCCTGGTGTTCTGTGCCGACCTGCGGCGCATCAATGGCGCGTGTGAGCGGGCCGGGAAGGGCGCGCTGGAGGGTTTCACCGAGCACGCCCTGGCGG
>JASFJQ010000077.1:0-8128 GCA_050121305.1 Chromatiaceae bacterium | reverse complement strand
TGGCTGGAATCGGCGCCCTGCCAGACGTCGAAATCGTCTCAAAACCGATGTTGAACCAAGGGCTCCTCAGGTTCACCCAAGTGGGCAATGCACCAGAGGAAAACGATGAATACACCGATCGTGTTATCAGCGAGATCAATGATACTGGCGAGGCATTTTTCTCGGGCACGACGTGGCAGGGACGACGCGCAATGCGGGTGAGTGTGGTGAACTGGAGGACGACCGAGGATGACGTGCGTCGTGCCATCGCGGCAGCAGCAGACATTCTAAGTCACCACCGGGAACTCATCTGACACCAGACGCTCCGTGCCCCAATCGAGTGGTGGCAGGCGACTAGTACAGGCCTATTTCTCTCCACCAACATTAATCGCAAGCTTCCGCATTGGATTGGTACGGAGGGTATGCTGACCGTCGCGAAATCGAAGCGACCCACTCGCTTCTCTCACGCAAACCTAACCGCCTGATTTGCGCGGCCCTTTGGTTTTGCCCGACACTTAACGCCTTCATTTCTTGCACTTTTGGAAGGCTAACCCCTTGAGCCACCGCCCCAGGAAAAGGTTCGGCCAGAACTTCCTGCACGATCAGGCCGTGATCGAACGGATCCTGGGTCATGTGAATCCCAAACCCGGGGATCACTTGGTCGAGATCGGTCCGGGCCGCGGCGCGCTTACGCTTGGCCTCTTGCAACGCACCGGCGCACTGGACGCCGTCGAGCTGGACCGTGACCTGCTCGAACCCTTGCGCCGGCGGTGTGCCTCCCTCGGCGCACTCCGTCTGCACAACGCAGATGCACTGACCTTTGATTTCCGTGCGCTGCGCGACAATGGGCGGCGGCTGCGCCTGGTCGGCAACCTTCCTTACAATATCTCCACGCCATTGTTGTTCCACCTGATCGAACAGGCCGACGCAATCGAGGACATGCACTTCATGCTCCAGAAGGAGGTCGTCGACCGTATGGCTGCCGGACCAGGCTCCAAGACTTACGGCCGCTTGTCGGTGATGCTGCAAGTGAGCTGCGAGGTAACGCCGCTGTTCGACATCGGACCCGAGGCGTTCGACCCGCCGCCCAAGGTCGCCTCGAGTATGGTGCGCCTCTACCCGCTCCCCGCGCCTCTGGTTGCCGCTGAGCAGATGGCCGGTTTCGCAAGGCTGATAAAGGCCGCCTTCGCGCACCGGCGCAAGACACTGCGCAACAATCTGAAAGGCGTACTCGATGCCGACCGGATCAGCGCTCTGGGCATAGACCCGAACACACGGACTGAGACGCTGTCGCCTGCAGACCTGATCAGGCTGCACGACGCGCTCGCGTGATGAGTGCTCGCCCGTTCACTGCTCACACCGCGCCGCAACGCATCTTCACTTCGGCTCCCTTGCGGTAACTTCTTCGAACTTCAGGTCCTGTTGCACTGCCCCCGTCAGGCCGAGGCGCCTGGCACGGCGTTCCCAGTTTCGTCGCGCCAGCAGCTGCATGTCTTCGGTATGGTCGGACTCATCGACAATCTCGACCCCGAGCAGGGTCTCAATTACATCCTCCATGGTGACGATCCCGGCCATGCCGCCGAACTCGTCAACCACCAGTGCGATCTGTTCACGCTCTGCAAGGAATAGGTTGAACAAATCGACAATCGGATGGTCGTCGTGCACGGTGACAATGTCGCGCCGCAGCGTGGCGAGTTCCGCATCCTGCCCGCCCTCGAGCATACGCGCCAGCAGTTCGTCCTTCAGCATGTAGCCGACGACATGGTCGTGCGAGCCGTTTTCGTACAGCGGTATGCGCGAGAAGCGCTGCTCGCGATCTTGCTCGAAGAAGCTGCCGATGGTCTGGTGCAGCGACGCCGACCTCACCACAGTGCGCGGCGTCATGATGTCCTTGGCCCGCACCGAGCCAAAACGCAGCAGATTATTGATGATTTCTGTCTCGTGCTGCTCGAAGATGCCATGGCGCGCGCCGATGTCGGCCATCGCCAAGAAGTCACTGCGCGTGAAGGCACTGCCGACATCCTCCTTCTTTAGCGCCTTGGTGACGAACTGACTGAACCAGACCAGCGGGGCGAGCAGGCGAATGATCAATACCAACGAGCGCGCAGTGAAGGGTGTCAGCTCTTTCCAGTAGTTGGCACCCAGCGTCTTGGGGATCAGTTCGGACAGGATTAGGATCGCCAGCGTCATCGCCACGGGGATCAACAGTCCAGTGATCAGCGGGTTGGCATCCACCCAGATTTTGCTCGCCTGGTCACCGACACCGATCGCGCCGACCGTGTGGGCAATGGTGTTGAGCGTCAGGATCGCCGCCAACGGACGGTCGATGTTTTCCTTGAAGCGCTGAAGCCTTTTCCCCAGCGTGCTGCCCTCCTGCATCTTGATCTGCGCATACGACGGCGTGATGCTCAGCAGCACTGCCTCCCACAGCGAGCACAGGAAGGAGGTAACGATGGCGATAAGAAAAAAGGCGATCAGCAGCGTGTACATGGCTTGACCCGTTTGGTCGGCTGGGCGGTGGACGTAGGCCGCGTCGCGGCACGGCGAGAGACTTTACCGGATCGCAGGTGACAAGTCTGCGCATGTGGCCGCACGGCGATCAAGCCACCTGCGGCGTGGCCACAGCCCCACCGACATCAGCGCAGAGACCGACTAGCCACGCCGCCAAAGGGGTCTATGTGCCCGCTGGGATGCTCAGTCCCAATCCTGCAAATCACTACATTTTCCCTCCTTTCGCCCGCTATTTCACCTTGGGGCCAGACGTGCGCATGCTGCGGATGACTTTCACGTGGGTGATGTTGCGGTTGTAGACATTCTGTGGGTGCTGGCGAGCAGTGTACTGGTCCTGCTGATGCAGGGGGGGTTCCTGTGCGTGGAATCGGGCCTGACACGCAGCAAGAATGCTATCAATGTCGCGCTGAAGAACGCCTCTGACTTCCTGATTGCCGCGCTCGCCTGGTATCTAGTTGGTTTCGGTCTTATGTTCGGGACCGACCACCGCGGTTGGATCGGCAGCGACCGCTTTCTCCCCACGCTTGGCCATGACAATCCCTGGGAAGCGACCTTCTTCATTTTTCAACTGGCCTTCTGCGCGACAGCGGCGACCATCGTCTCGGGCGCCGTTGCCGAGCGCATGCGCTTCAATGGCTACCATGTAACGACGCTGCTCGTGGTTGCCCTTATCTATCCGGTCTTCGGCCATTGGGCCTGGGGCGGGACCCTTATCGGTGACTCCGGTTGGCTTAAACAGCTGGGCTTCGTTGATTTCGCTGGTTCCACGGTGGTTCACAGTGTCGGCGGTTGGGTCGCGCTGGCCGCGGTACTGGTGATAGGACCCCGTACCGGGCGTTTCGTCGACGGCGAGAGCAGGATCATCTCAGGCAGCGATCTCCCACTGGCGATGCTCGGCGTCATGTTTTTCGTGGTCGGTTGGATCGGCTTCAATGGTGGCAGCACGCTGGCCTTGTCGAGCGCGGTGCCCAGCATCGTCGCGAACACTCTCCTATCGGCGGCCGCTGGAGGCACGGCTGCCTATGTCGCTGTGAAGTGGCTACGTTCATCGCATCTCGACCAGGTCGCCGTCCCGCTCAATGGTATCATCGCCGGTCTGGTCGCCGTGACCGCAGTCTGCCACGCGGTGTCGGCGGCGCAGTCGATCATCATTGGCGCCACCGGCGGACTGGTGATGGTGTATTTCACCGACTGGCTGGCGCGTCGCCGGATCGACGACGCGATCGGCGCCATCCCGGTCCATCTGGCAGCGGGCGCCTGGGGCACGTTGGCGGTCGCACTCTTCGCTGAGCCTGCGCAGCTCGGAACCGGGCTGTCGACAATGCAGCAGCTCGGGGTACAGCTGCTCGGCATCGCCGCCTGTGGCGTCTGGTCGTTCGGGGTTGCATATCCCCTACTCAGGCTATACGACCACTTCTGGCCATTACGGATAGATAGCCAGGGAGAACAAATCGGTCTCAACGTAGCAGAGCATGGCGCCAAGACCGAACTGATCGATCTAATGCACGCCATGACCCGACAGGAACACACCGCCGATCTGTCGCTGCGGGTGCCGGTCGAGCCGTTCACCGAGGTCGGACAGATCGCGAGCCAACACAACCGGTTGATGGACGCACTAGAACAGGCGGTGACCCATAGCCAGACAATCGTGCGCAATCTGCGCGACGGCATTCTGACCTTTTCGAGCGAGGGCCGGCTGACTAGCCTGAATCCGGGCGCCGAGAAGATCCTCGGTGTGCAGGCAACGGATGCCATCGGTCGTTGTATTAGCGGATTCCTCGATCTGCGCCAGCCGCCTCTCGACCGAACGGCAGCGGGTTCGGAGCGGCGTTGCACCGGCATTGAGCGACTGCTGCGCGAGGACAAGCTGGAGTTACCGCTGCGAGATAACCTGGGTGACCAGACGTTCGTCGAACTGACAATCACGGCCAACCACCCTCACGAAGGGGGCTACACGTGCCTGCTGCGTGACATAACCGATAGGCGCCACGTCGAAGAACAGCTGTTCGAGGAAAAAGAGCTGGCGCAGACGACACTCGAATCGATCGCCGATGGGGTCATTACGACCGATCGACAAGGTCGCATTCGTTACATGAATGCGGTAGCAGTGCAGTTTACTGGCAAGCGCCTACAGGAGGCCTTAGGACAGCCGCTGCACAAGGTTTTCACCGTAGTCGATTCACCGACCGAGATGCCGAGCGACTGGGTTGTGCAGCGCGTGCTGCGCGAGGGCAAGTCGGTCATCGAGGCAAAGTCCCGCCTGCTGTACTGCCATGACGGCAATGTGCATGCGGTACAACATACCGCCGCGCCGATCCGCAATCGCAGCGGTGACGTGACCGGCGTGGTCGTGGTCTTCCACGATATAACCCAGGCACGGGCGATGGAGCGCAAGCTCTCGTACCAAGCCAAGCATGACGGCTTGACCGGGCTGATAAATCGCACTGAATTCGAGGCGCGGCTCGGCGAGTTGATCGACAGTCTCGGTCCAGGCCCCGCCCAGCACCTCCTCTGTTACATCGATCTCGATCAGTTCAAGCTGGTCAACGATGTCTGCGGACATGCCGCCGGCGACGCCTTGCTGCGCCAGGTCGCCGGGCTACTGAAGAGAGGTCTGCGCAGCGCCGATACGCTGGCACGTCTGGGCGGCGACGAGTTCGGCGTGATTCTGGCCAACAGCCCAATCGAGCGTGGCGTCGAAATAGCCGAGGCGATGCGCGAACGGGTGCGGGATTTCCGTTTTCCTTGGGGCGGCAAACAGTTCGCCATCGGGGCGAGCGTGGGGCTGGTGCCGCTGTCGCAGAGTCTCGGTAATCTGCAGGACGCCCTGAGTCGTGCCGACGCGGCCTGCTATGCGGCAAAGGATAGCGGCCGTAATCGGGTGCATGTCTATGACCCCGACGATCGCGAACTCACGCTGCGCAAGGGTCAGATGAAGTGGATTTCACGCATCCAGCGGGCACTCGATACCGATGGCTTCCGCCTCTACTTTCAGACTATCGCACCCGTCGACAGGGTCGGCGAGGATGCAGGCTACTTCGAGGTCCTATTGCGGATGATCGACGACGACGGCACCGACATCCCGCCGGGCGCCTTTATCCCGGCCGCCGAACGCTACGGGCTGATGCCCGAGATCGATGAATGGGTCGTGAGAAACACTCTGCGTTGGCTGTCGGCATATGAACAGTCCGGTGGTGACGACATCTATCGCTGTTCGATCAATCTCTCAGGCGCGACGCTTGGCAACGACAAACACACCGCAAGGATTCGTGACTACCTGCAGGAGTTTGCGATCGCGCCGGGGCGTATCTGCTTCGAGATCACCGAGACGGCCGCGATGTCCAACTTCGAGCAGGCCGGTCAGTTCATCCACGAACTCAAGCAGACAGGGTGTCGATTCGCGCTGGACGATTTCGGCAGTGGCCTGTCGTCTTTCGGTTATCTGAAGAATCTTGCGGTCGATTTCGTCAAGATAGACGGTTCGTTCATCCGAGACATCGACCGGCGTGCGGTCGATCGGGAGATCGTCGAGGCGATCACCAGCATCGCGCGGGTAATGGGCCTGAAGAGCATTGCCGAGTTTGTAGAGACCGCGGCGGCGCTCGATCTGCTGCGGGAGATCGGCGTCGATTACGCCCAGGGCTTTCATGTCGCCCGACCGATGCCGCTCGACGACTATCCGGGCCTGCAGCGACTTGCCCAGGCCGGCATTCCGCCGGCAAAGGCGGCACGCTAAGCCGTTGTCAGCAGAGTTTACAGAAGCGAAACAGATTCCTTGGGGAGAAACGCTAGGTAGTTGTTTTATGGAACTAATTCTTAATTGGCACATGCTCTGCATCATGAAAGCCGAGACGCGCGCCTGTCGGTCTCCCGATGATCCGACAAACGTCTGTGCCGAGACGGAGAACAGAAAGAAGTGGCGACGGGAACCCACAGGCGCGCCGGCTCGCTGTTCGCGAGATCGTCCAGGCTGGCAGCAGTTCAGGCCACATCCAATAGTTCGATCCAGTGTCGTACGCCTATCTGCGTGCCGGTCTGGATGTGCAACAGACAACCGATGTTGGCACTGACGATGATATCGGGCCTACCGGATTCCAAGGCCGCGACCTTGTTCTTAAGCAACTGCTGCGACAGCGCCTTCTGCAGAATCGAGTAGGTGCCGGCAGAACCGCAGCAGAAGTGCTTGTCCGCGATCGGCGTCAACGCGTAGTTGAGTCTGCCCAGTATCTCTTCGACCACACCCACCAACTTCTGTCCATGCTGCAGCGTACAGGGTGGGTGATAGGCAACCCTTCTGCCCGCACCATTCAGATCCAATACCCCAAGGTCCTCGCCGGCAAGGATCTCGCTGAGGTCGCGCGTCAGCTCGGTAACCCGGGCTGCCTTGTTTGCATAGCCGTGATCGTGGCGCAACACGTGGGCGTAATCTCGCACCATCGCGCCACAGCCACTCGCCGTCATCACGATCGCCTCGACACCTTCTTCGATGTAAGGCCACCAGGCGTCGATATTGCGCCGCATAAAGCTCGTGCCTTCTGCGTGCGCATTCAGATGGTAGCTCACCGCACCGCAGCAACCGGCCTGTGGCGCCGCGATCAAAGAGATGCCGAGGCGATCGAGCACCCGCGCCGCGGCGGCGTTGATCTGCGGGGCCATCGACGGCTGCACACAACCCTGCAACACGAGCATCCGGCGCGCATGTCGGGGCGCCGGCCAATGGCCGGCCGCACGCCTTTCGGGAATCGACTTCTTCAGCGTGGCAGGCAACATCGGGCGCACCAGCTGCCCAAGTTTGACCAGCGGTGTCACGCGCCTATCGTGCGACAACACCGTGCGCAGTGCCCAACGCGTGAACCTGGCCGAGGCCTTGCGCCCGACCCGTTCATCGACGACCTGGCGGCCGACATCCACCAGTTGTCCGTAATCGACCCCCGACGGGCAGGTGGTCTCGCAGCTTCTGCAGGTCAGACAGCGGTCAAGGTGGAGCTGTGTTTTCTCCGTGACATCCTGTCCCTCCATCACCTGCTTGATCAGATAGATGCGGCCGCGGGGACTGTCGAGTTCGTTGCCAAGCAGATCATAGGTCGGGCAGGTGGCCAGGCAGAATCCGCAATGCACACAGGTGCGCAGGATCTCATCGGCCTGTTTGCCTACGTCCGTTGCCTTGATCGGGTCCGGGATTGCAGTCTGCATGATCGTCTCTCAGCTAACGTTCGCGGGATTGGCGTTAAGCGTATTGCGCGTGGGATGGCCTGAAGAGGCGGTTTGAGCGGCCGTCACCATTCCGCATACAGCCGGTGGACGTTGAAGATACCGTGCGGATCGAAGGCCTCCTTTATCCTGCGGTGGATAACGGCCATCGCCTCGGGCAGAGGCTGAAACACCCCTGCGGTGCGGTCGCCGCCGCGGTAAAGGGTCGCATGTCCCCCAACCGTCTCGGCTTGATGCCACATGGCCTCCGCCGCACGCTCGCCGCGCAGCCAACGCTGCGCGCCACCCCATTCGACGAAACCGATGTCCTCGCGTTCAACGGGCGGCGCCGTCGCCGGCACCGACAGCCGCCACAGCGGCGCATCGCCGATAAAGAATGGATGCGTCTGGTCGCGCACCGAACGCCACCAGTCGTCGGCGCCTGCTA
>JASFJQ010000076.1:0-8173 GCA_050121305.1 Chromatiaceae bacterium | reverse complement strand
AGTGCGCAGTGATATTGCCGGCGTTGCCGACCGGCAGGCAATGATAATCGGGCGCGCGACCGAGTTCCTCGACGATCTCGAACGCCGCGGTCTTCTGCCCCTGCAGTCGATACGGATTGATGGAATTAACAATGGTCACCGGGGCATGCTCAGCCATCTCCTTGACCAACGCCATACCATCATCGAAGTTACCCTTGATCTGTATGGTGACGGCGCCGTACATCATCGCCTGGGCCAACTTGCCCATGGCGATCTTGCCATCCGGGATCAGCACAAAGGCCCTAATCCCGGCGCGCCCCGCATAGGCAGCTGCCGCCGCCGATGTGTTTCCGGTCGACGCACAGATGATCGCCCGGCTACCCTCTTCCACGGCCTTGGTGACCGCCATGGTCATGCCGCGGTCCTTGAAAGAACCCGTGGGGTTCAGGCCCTCATATTTGACATAGATATCCACATCCTTGCCCAGGATGCGCGGAATATTGTTCAGCCGAATCAGCGGTGTATTGCCCTCACCCAGGCTGATGATGCGCGTATCATCGTGCACCGGCAATCGATCGCGGTACTTATCGATGAGTCCTGTGTAACGAGGTCGGAAAGGCATACGCTTGTCTCTGTCAGTACGGTTTGGTCGCCGCTGTTGCGTCTTTGTGTGACACGGAACCCGCCAGCCGGCGCAACGCGCACCACTCAGGCAAGGTCTTCAACGCGAATCCGGGTGACGCCCGTGCCAATGGCATCCAATGCCTCGATCTGGGCAATCGCCCGGTTGATCTGCTGTTCACGGACGCGATGCGTCAGCATCACCAGTGGCACCTCGGTCTCGCCAGGCCGCGGCTGCTTCTGCTGCATCGCCTCGATGCTGATGCCAGATTCGCCGAGAATACCGGCAACTGACGCGACTACGCCAGGTTTGTCGACTGCAGTCATGCGAAGATAGTAGGCGGTCTCCACTTCATCCATGGACACGACCGACAGATCGGACAACTCGCCCGGCTGAAATGCGAGGTGCGGCACGCGATTCTCAGGATCGGTCGTCAGCGTACGAGTCACGTCGATAATATCGGCGACGACGGCCGATGCGGTTGGCAGCGAGCCGGCGCCGGCACCATAGTACAATGTTGGACCCACCGCATCCCCTTGGATCAGCACTGCGTTCATCACGCCATTGACGTTCGCAATCAGGCGGCTTTGCGGGATAAGCGTCGGGTGCACGCGCAGCTCGATGCCACGCTCGGTACGCCGCGTAACGCCAAGGTGCTTGATGCGGTAACCGAACTGTTCGGCATAGGCCACGTCCTGCGGCTCGATCCGACTGATGCCCTCCGTGTAACACTTGTCGAACTGCAATGGGATACCAAAGGCCAGCGAGGCCAGGATCGTCAGCTTGTGAGCGGCGTCGATCCCCTCCACGTCGAAAGTCGGGTCGGCCTCTGCATAGCCGAGTGCCTGGGCCTCGGCCAAGACCTCGGCAAAGTCGCGACCCTTGTCTTTCATCTCGGTGAGGATAAAGTTGCCGGTGCCGTTGATGATGCCGGCGATCCACTCGATATGGTTGGCTGCGAGACCCTCGCGCAATGCCTTGATGATCGGGATGCCGCCCGCGACTGCGGCCTCGAAGGCCACGGTCACCCCCCTCGCCTGGGCCGCCGCGAAGATCTCGTTGCCATGCAGTGCGATCAGGGCCTTGTTGGCGGTCACCACATGCTTGCCGTTGTCAATCGCCTTGAGCACCAGCTCGCGCGCCGGCGAGTAGCCCCCGATCAATTCGACGACGACGTCGACCTTCGGATTGTCGACCACGGCAAAGGCGTCATCGCACACTTCGACCTGATCCAGGCCCTCGAGACCACCGGCGTCGTACTCGCGGGCCGCCGCGTGTGCAACGACAATCTCGCGCCCGGCGCGCCGCGCGATCTCTGCGGCATTCCGCACCAGCACGTTGAGGGTGCCGCCACCCACGGTACCAAGGCCCAACAGGCCGACTCTTACAGGATCCACGCCTCTCTACTCCCCCTCTATCGCTCAATCAGCAAGATCGCACGCCGCTCACGCTTGGCCGACCGGATCATTGATGCCGTCGCGACGGAACATCTCCTTGATGCCCCGCAGCGCCTGGCGTGTGCGATGTTCATTTTCGATCAGGCCGAAGCGCACGTGGTCCTCACCGTAAGAACCGAAACCGATACCCGGCGCGACCGCCACCTTCGCCTCCCGCAGCAGCTTCTTGCAGAATTCCAAGGAGCCCATCTGCCGATACGCCTCGGGGATCGGCGCCCAGACGAACATGGTCGCCTTGGGTCTCTGCACCGTCCAGCCCATTGCATTCAGGCCGTCACAAAGGACATCGCGACGCCGCTGATACATGTTACGGATCTCGTCGACACAGTCCTGTGGGCCTTCCAGCGCGGCGATCGCGGCCACCTGGATCGGTGTGAACATCCCGTAATCGAGATAGGACTTGATCTTGGCCAGCGCCGCTACCAGGGTCTTGTTACCCACCATGAAACCTACCCGCCATCCGGGCATGCTGTAGGTCTTGGACATCGAATAGAATTCGACGGCGATGTCCTCGGCGCCCTCGACCTGAAGAATCGATGGGGCCTTGTAGCCGTCGAACGCGATCGCCGCATAGGCCAGATCATGCACCACCCAGATGTTGTTTGCCCTGGCGATCTCGATGACGCGTTCGAAGAATGCGAGGTCCACGCACTGGGTGGTCGGGTTGCCGGGGAAATTGACGACCAGCATCTTGGGTCGCGGCCAGGACTCATCGATCGCCTTCTGCAGCTCTTCGAAGAAGTCATGCTCCGGCGTCATGGGTACATGGCGGACATCTGCGCCGGCAATGATGAAGCCATACGGGTGGATCGGATAGGCGGGGTTTGGCACCAGCACCGAGTCCCCCGGCCCCATGCAGGCCAGCGCCAGATGCGCCAGGCCTTCCTTCGAACCGATCGTGACGATCGCCTGGGTGTCGGGATCGAGCGTCACGTCGAACTGGGTCTTGTACCAGTTGCAGATCGCGCGGCGCAGCCGCGGCACGCCACGCGAGACGGAGTAGCGATTGGTGCCCGGGCGCTGTGCCGCCTCCACCAGTTTGTCCACGATATGCTTGGGTGTCGGCTGATCGGGATTGCCCATCCCGAAGTCGATAATATCCTCGCCGCGCGCGCGTGCCGCCGCCTTGAGATCGTTCACGATCGCGAACACGTACGGCGGCAAGCGTTTGATTCTGTGGAAGTCTTCCATCTCCGGCGATGACACGGGCAACCTCGGGTGCGGAAAAGGGGCTGAAATGAGCGGTGTAAACTACAGGAATGATGGTTAAAATGTCAATGAAATTAAACGATTAGGTCAAGGTCGCCGAATCAGGGACGGGCGATCGACGCTACTGGGAGCCAGAAATGAAAATAGCCCTGGACAACGCCATCGGCGTCAACGTGATCAAGAGCTATGCGCCCGGCCGGGTGCAGATCAGAGAGCGCCACTACTCCCGCAGCCTGGTCGTTATGCCGCATAGCCTGTTGCTGGAATGGGGGCCGGACGACGCGGAAAAACTGCGCGGGTCGGACTTTCAACCGATCATCGAGCACCGGCCCGAGGTGCTCATTCTGGGGACCGGAGAGCGCCAGGTGTTCCCCGATCCAGCGATCTTCGGCACCTTGATGGACCTCGGCATCGGCTTTGAGGTGATGGACAATGCCGCGGCGTGCCGGACTTACAATATCTTGATCGCCGAGGAGCGGCGCGCGGCGCTGGCTTTGTTGCTCGTCACCGACAGCGGTCTATGATCGGCGTCGGACGATGATGCAAGTCAATCAAAGGCCGCTTGTGTGCGGCGCCCATGCCTGGCCATGATTACACTAAACGCGGATTCCGTTCTCCAGCCTGAGTGAATTGACTGGCCATGGAAGATACCCTCAAGCATCTGCTAGCCGCAGAGAGCGCCGCCAGCAAACTGGTAGAGAAAGCGCAGTCCGAGAGCGAACGTCTGGTGCAGACCACGCTGCACGAGGCCCGTCAGCAGGAAGAGCGCTTCGCGGCCCGCGTTCCGGAACTGCATGCGGCCTTTCTGGAGAAATCCGATCAGCGCGCGCAGCAGACAGTGGCGGAGATGGAGCGGCGCTTTCAGGAACGGCTGACCCAGTTACGAGAGGCGGCCGAGAAGCATGAAGACGCGGCGCTCGAGGCGGCCTTTCGCGAACTGCTCGGCGGACGAACGGCAGATCGACCATGAGTAAACTGGCCAATCAGGCGTACCTACGCACCCGTCTGGCGATTATGCGCGCCAATCTGCTGGGCAGAGAGAAGCTCGCCGCCCTGGCGCAGATGCCGCTTGACGAACTGGCCAAGCACACCAGTTTCGATGCCGTCACGGCGGGCAACGACGCCGCCCGTCTGGCGGCATTTGAACGTGCCCTGATGCAGACCTGGCTGGATGAACTCAGCGCGCTGCTGCGGCCACTCGCAGGGCCGGCGCGGCGTCTGTTGATGCAGTGGGCCAGCCGCTATGAGCTGCTGAATATCAAGGCCTTGGTGCGCGGCAAGATCGGCCAGCTGCCTAACGAGCAGATCGAACAAAGCCTGTTCGAGTTGCCGGGATACCTTAGTCTGAATCATGCACAGCTCCTCAATACCGACAGCGTACCGGAGCTACTGCGCCAATTGCAGAAGACCCGCTATCGGCGGCTCGCAACTCAGGCATTGCGGCAGTACGAGGAACGTCCCGATCCCTTCTTGCTCGATGCGACGCTCGACCAACAGTTCTACAGCGATCTCAGCCATCGCGCCCAGCAGCTGGAGGGTGACGACCGTACCGAGACCCTGGATCTCATCGGCCGTTTCGTCGACCGCCACAACCTGGTGTGGAGTCTGCGCTATCGGTTCAACTATGGCTTGCAGCCCAGCGAGGTGCTGTATCTGGCCATCGACGGCGGGCGGGTGCTGAACCGTTCCGTGCTGCAGCAGATGTTGCAGGCAGACACTCTTGGCGACGCGCTGCGACAACTGCCGAAAAATCTGTTGAGCGGTCATGAGATGCCCGAACAGATCACCCTTATCGAGGCCGCGGTGCGCGACGATCTGTACAACCATGCACAGCGCGCGATGCGTCGTAGCCCCTCGGCGCTGACCAGCGTATTGGCCTATCTGGTGTTGCGGCACGGTGAGATCACTAAGCTGTACTCGATTGTGCATGCCCGTGTACGCGGTCTCAGCGACGACGTGCTCGCAGAGGCGCTGGACACTCTGCAAGAGGCAGCCGCATGATTCTTGCCGGGCAGGATATGCGGCACATCACGATCCAGCTGATGCGCGAGGATCTACCGCGTGCGAGCCTATTGCTGGCCGAGCTGGCGGCCTTTGCTCCCGATGAGCGCCCTCTGCTCGAGGCGGAGCTGCCCGAGATTCCCGGCACAAGCTTCCGCAGCCGTATCCGTCGCGCCTGGGGCCATTTCGACCGCCTGGTGGCGCTGCTCGGCGAGCTGCCGACCAAAGACGCCGAGACGCCGTTCCTGGTCCTGCGCCGGGAACAGCTGATCGAGATCGACGAGTGGCTCGCCGAGGCATGGAAACAATGCGCGCCCTGCGATGAAGCACTGCATCGGATCGAAGAGGAATTCGGCGAACTACACAATCTGGAAAGGTCACTCGAGGACTTCGCCGACCTGGATATCGACCTGAGCCGTCTGCAGACGCAGCACGCACATCTCGACATGCGCATCGGTTCTGTGCCGTCGGAAAACGAGCCTCGATTGCGCGACGTCCTGGCGCTTTCCAACCACCTGATCCTCAACGTCGCCGGTGATGGCGACACCCTGCGTATCCTGGTCGCCGGCCGGCGGGAAGACGCGTCTATCCTCGACAGCGTGCTGCATGCAGCGGCCTTTCAGCCGCTCAGCATTCCGGAGAGCTTCGATGACAATCCCAGCGCGCTGCGTGCCGAGCTGGCGGCCCGCCGGGAGAAGCTCTCGCAGGAATGCGCGCAACTGCGCGGCCAGCTCGCCAACTGGACGACCACCAACCGACGCCAGTTGCTGCGTGCGCGGCAGATGCTCGAGGCTGCGGAACCCTATGTGAGCCTGCGTGGCGCAGCGCGATCGCGCGGGCCGCTCGCGGCGCTGCAGGGCTGGGTGCCGGCCGCTTACCTGGGCCGAGTCGAAGCCGGACTGCGCGAGAGCCTGAGCCTGCCGTTTCTACTCGAGGCTCGGAGGCCGCGCAGCGACGAGCGCCACTTGGTACCCGTACCGGTCCGGCAAAGAGGACTCCTGCGACCCTTTGCGATGCTGGTTCAGCAATACGGCGTGCCCCGCTTTGGCGAATTCGATCCGACCATCCTGTTCGCGATCACCTTTGCCGGGATGTTCGGCATGATGTTCGGCGATATCGGTCACGGCGCAGTCATCATCGCGACCGGCCTCGTGCTGCGCCGACGCCTGCGCGCGTTTACTTATCTGTTCGTGCTGGCAGGCGCCTCGGCGATGTTGTTCGGCTGGCTGTATGGCAGCATCTTCGGCGTCGAGCACTGGATAGATCCACTGTGGATCGCGCCGATGACGGATCCGATCTACATGCTCACGGTGGCACTGGCCTGGGGCGTCGCCTTCCTGACGCTCGGCTCGGCGATCGCAATCACCAACCGCCTCCAGTCCGGCGACCAGGCCGGCGCGCTGTTCGGCCCAGGCGGCCTGTTCTCGCTGATACTCTACTTGGCACTGCTCGGCGGCCTGGTCAACCTGGTCCAGGGCGACGGTTTTCCGCTGGTCGCCAAGGTCCTGTTGCTGGTCACCCTGCTGCTGTTGATCGGCTATCAATGGCGGTCATCGGACGCCACGTATGGTGAACGCATCTTCACGACGCTGATCGAGACCTTTGAGATCGTCAACAACTACATCGCCAGTTCGTTGTCGTTTCTACGGGTTGCCGCGTTCAGCCTCAACCATGTCGCGCTTTCGCTCGCGGTGTTCACGCTGGCCAACAGCATGGACACCATCGGCCATTGGATCACACTCGTGCTCGGCAACATTTTCGTGATCGTCCTCGAGGGCATCATTGTGGCCATCCAGACCCTGCGACTCGAGTACTACGAGGGTTTCTCGCGTTACTTCTATGGCGACGGCACGCCCTTCCGGCCGCTGCGCGTCGGGCGCTCCCAGGCATCCCCTACCCGTTGATTCAGGAGTCATCATGACGACCATCATCGCCCTTCTCACCATCGCCCTGATCGGCATGATCGCGGCCGGCGTCTATTTGCATTACCGACCGCTCGAATCCGCACGGGCACGACGCCTGTTCATGCCGACCCTGGCGATCAACATCGTCGTATTCTTCGGCGCCCAGCTCGCCGCGGCCTTTCTCGGCGTCAGCGACGCGATGGCTGCAGCCGAAGGGGCCGCGGCCACGCCCGCGGAGATCACCATCGGGATGGGCCTGGCCTTCATCGGTATCGCGTTACCGACGGCCTTCAGCACCGTCGCTGCGGGCATTGCAGTCGGTCCCATCGGTGCCGCCTCGTTGGCCGCGGTATCGGAAAAACCCGAGATGTTCGGGCGCACCCTGGTGTATCTGGGGCTGGCGGAGGGTATCGCGATCTATGGCCTGGTGTTGTCCATCCTGATGCTGAACCGGGTCTGATCCAGATGGACCAGACGCGTCAACTGTTTCTCGGCGACGTCTCACTGGCGACCGGGTTTCGCCTCGCCGGGTTCGAGGTCTTCCCGGATGCCGATGCGGCGCAGCTGGATCAGCTGCTCTCAGAGTTGCTGGCGACGCGCAGCCCGGCGTTCGTCGTGATCGACCAGGCGCTGGCCGCGTCGGAAAGTCGACGACTGGAGGAGGTGCGGCGCGAGGGCGGACGGATACTGCTGACCCAGGTGCCGCCGCTTACCCGGCCCGAACAGATGCACAGCGCGATCGACGACCGTATTCAACAACTGCTCGGCCTGGACGGAGACAGCAGCACATGAGGCAGTCCGGACAGAACCAGCTGGAGGCCCTGGAACAGGCGATTATGACGCGCGCCGAGGAGCTGGCGCAGGAGTTTCATGACAAGGCCAGTCGGCAGCGCGACACTATCCTGCGCGATACCGCAGAGCGGTTGAAACTGGCCGAGGAGCGTGAGGTGTTGGTGGCCAAGGCGGAGGCCGAACGGCATTTCCGCCGCGTCACCCAGGCC
>JASFJQ010000075.1:0-8222 GCA_050121305.1 Chromatiaceae bacterium | reverse complement strand
CGCCCAGCCAGGCATTGGGTATCGGGATACCCATAATGCTGACACCCTTGAGCACGACCGTCGGCCGGTCACCCCGATATGCCATCTCCACGCCAGCCGCGACGCGCAGCGTCTTGCCGCCGAGGAAAGGAAAATCAGGATCGACCGGGACCAGCAGGCGCGCGCTGACCAGGTCATCGGCGAGATCGACCGCAAGCTTCTTGGCCAGATCCGGGTTCTTGGCCAGCATCGCATTCAACTCACGTTCACTGAAGCTCACCGCGCGCTCGGCACCGGCCTCCGAGTAACGCTCGGGCCTCAGCCATTGCGCATCGGTCTCTTCAGACTTTTCGGCGGGCGGCTGCGGCAACGTGCCGGGATCGTATCCAATCGCCCGCAGCTTTGCGTCCAGCGTCCGTTGTTCCGCGGCACTAAGCTCGACCGGCGTGAAGTCTTTCGCGTAAATATAGGTACTGACCACCCAGTAGGTCACCGCGACGGTCACCAGCACCGTCGCCAATACAATCCACAACACATGGCTGCCGCGCAGGCCGCTTTTGGGCGTTGGGCTTTCGATCCCTTGAGTATCCGAGGTCATCACCAATTCTCGATGTCCTAACGCAGGTTCCTGCCCGCTACCGGCCAGCGAGTCTTGCCGCGCTGATACCGGGTGGTCTGTTTGGCGCGTGCCTTCGCACGTTCGATCGCGCGCTGCTGAGAGCCGGTTTCTTCAGCCTCGTCGCGCGGAACGCGCTTGACATAACCACCGTCCGGCTGCATCTCCCAACCGTTGCGATAGTCTGCCAGCTGACTGTCGAGCGTCTCTCGCAGTTCCTGACGCAGACTTTCACCCTCGACGGGGGTGACGACCTCAACCCGCGATTCCAGATTACGCTTCATGCAATCGGCCGAGCCGATGAAATATTCTTCATCGCCGCCGTTCTGGAAGTAGTAGATGCGCGTGTGCTCGAGGAAGCGACCGACAATGCTGATGACCCGCGCGGTTTCCGACAACCCCGGGACACCGGGACGAAAGCGACAGGTATCACGCACGATCAGATCGACCCGCACGCCCTCGCGACTGGCCTCATAGAGCGCCCGCGTAATGTCCACGTCCTCCAACGCGTTCATCTTGAACTGGATGAGACCTGGCTTGTCGGCGCTGTGCAGTGAGCGTTCGCGCTGGATGCGGGCCAGCAGCGCCACCTTGAGCACCTTGGGCGCCGGCAGAAGCTTGCGATAGTAGCGCTCCGGCGTATATCCAGTGGTGAGATAGTTGAACAGCTCCGTGGCATCACGTCCGAGATCCTGGTCATTGGTCAGGATCCCGAGATCGGAATAAAGGCGCGCCGTACCGGCGTGATAGTTACCGGTACCGATGTGCAGGTATCGTCGGATGCCGTTGTAGTCGTTGCGCACCACCAACACGATTTTCGAGTGGGTCTTCAAGCCGACGACGCCATAGGTTACATGGATGCCGGCCTCTTCCATGCGCGCCGCCCAGCGAATATTCGCCGCCTCGTCGAAACGCGCCTTCAGCTCCACGACTACCGCCACCTGCTTGCCATGGCGTGCGGCGCGCACCAGATTGTCGATTACCTGAGTATCGCTGGAGGTTCGATACAGCGTCATCTTGACGGCCCGCACCTTTGGATCGAGCGCCGCCTCCTTCAGAAAACGCTCGACCGAGGTACCAAAGCTCTCATAGGGGTGCTGCAGCAGGAACGGGCCACGGTCGCGAATGAGGTGAAAAATGTTGTTACCCTGGCTCAGGTCGGGGTGGTCTACGGCCTGAAAGGGTTCATCGTGCAGTTCTGGCGCATCAATCCCGACCAATTGAAACAAGTCGCGCATGGCGAGCATGTCCCCCCCTGCATTGAAGACATCCTCGTTCTCGTCCAGTCCGAGTTCTGCCGCAAGCATCCCACGGCTCGTCTCGTCCATGTCGCCCTGGATCTGGAGACGCACGATAGGTGCAAAACGCCGATCTCGCAGTTCTGATTCGATCATCGACAGCAGGTCATCGGCATGCTCCTCGTTGCGCTCGGTATTGGCGTTCCGCGTGACGCGGAAGATGTACACGCTGATAACCTCCATCTCCGGCATTAGCATGTCTAGGTTACTGCGCAAGACCTCCTCGACCGGGACGAAGTGATTCCGCCCGGGCAGCTTGATGAACCGCGGCAGATTTTCGCCAGTTGGTACCTTGATGCGGGCCAGGGAGCTGCGCCCCTCCTGGTCCGGAAAACGCACATGGACGAGCAGATTGAGTGAGAGATTGGAGATAAACGGAAACGGATGCGCCGGGTCGATCGACTGCGGCGTAATCAATGGAAAGATAAAATCGTGAAAATGCGCACGGAGAAAGTCGATATCCTCCCGTCCCAGGCCGTCATAACCGACGATCTCGATCTCGTGCGTGGCCAGTTCGCCGCGCAACTGGTGAAAGATTTCGCGCTGCGCCTGTTCCTGCTCGCGCACTACGCTGTAACACTCGGCGATCTGCTCTCTTGGCGTCCGACCATCGACGGTCTTCACGGTCATGCCGGCGCCAACCTGCTGCTTGAGGCCGCCGATGCGCTTCATAAAGAATTCGTCGAGGTTGGAACTGACGATCGCGAGAAACTTGAGCCGCTCCAATAGCGGATTGCGCGAATCCTCCGCCTCGTAGAGCACGCGCCGGTTGAACGCCAGCCAGGTAAGCTCGCGGTTGAGATACAACCCGGCGTCGTTGAGATCGATCGTCTCGGCCTCAGTCTGCTCAGCGGCGTTGTCGATGTCTTGGGGCAGCACGTTCGGTTCTTCCATCGCAATTGACTCCCGGTGGCACGCGTTAACACCAAGTATGACGGATTTGCGCGCCGGATGGGGTGACACGGCACGCTCGGCGGCGCCAGCCTGGATATCTCGCCGTTTCCCGTCGCGAGCGGTTCGAGAGGCCGCTGTGGCGGGGCGTACTCGTTGCGGCCGGTTCGACGTAGTGTCGGCTACGCCTTCACCGTCTTTCACTGTGTGCACCCCGCCATAGCGGCGTCTTGGCGCCCTCGTTACGAAAAACGGTGAAATATGCAGGCTAGGCGTAGGCGTCGAATCCGAGGAGCTCGCGCAGCGCATGACGATCGCTGTCGCCGCCGACCTCGGCATAGGTCGCCAGCGCGCGATCTATACGCGTGGATCCGACCTGGCGCGACACAGGACCCGCGACACCCTGGCTAAGGCGCTCGCGTTCAGCCTGATCGAACGGCTGCGCAAGTATGGTGCGACGGTCCGTCTCGTCGCCGGAGTCACCCTTCTGTTGCGCTGGCCTAAGCGGCCCGACAACAGTCGGCTCCCTGTCCACGGGGCGTTGCGACGGATTCGGCAGTACCGGGGTAATGCTCACGGCGATCGCCTATAGATTCTCATAAGCGACGTTTATTATAGACGGCTTCGGCCCGTTTCGTTCCCCTGAGACGACGTCAGGCGACCGCCACTCCGATTTTTTCACCGCCAAGTCGTTGAAACTGCGAGACGGACACCCGACACCTGAAATCTGCCCAATCAGCAGCTCAGCCAGGGGGCCAGTGCATCATCCGGCCACCCAGCAGGTGCAGATGCAGATGGAAGACGCTCTGCCCGCCCGCTTCGTTGCAGTTCACCACCGTGCGATAGCCCGCATCGGCAATGCCCTCCTGTACCGCGATCGCGCGCGCAGCGCCGTACATACGGCCCAGAATTGCCTCGTCTTGCGGCTGCATGTCGTTCAGTGTCGCAATGTGTTTGCGGGGTATCACCAATATGTGTGACGGTGCCTGCGGATTGAGATCACGGAAGGCGACGACATGATCGTCTTCAAACACCGTGTCAGCCGGGATATCGCCGCCGGCGATCTTGCAGAAAATACAGTCTTGCATGGGGTCGCACCTCTTGAACTCCGTGACCCCGGGCCAAGGCCCGGGACGATCAACGCTACTCTGTGGCCACGCGCCGACGGCCGGCAAAGGCATGCGCCAGGGTCCCGCCATCGACATACTCGAGTTCGCCCCCGAGCGGCACACCGTGCGCGATGCGCGAGGTCGCGACGCCGCGCTGGGCGGCCAGTTCACCGACATAATGTGCCGTGGCCTCGCCCTCGACGGTGGTCGTCATTGCCAGGATCAGCTCGGTCGGCCTGAGGTCGTCGAGACGCTGCGCGAGCTGGTCCATCCCCAGCTCCGCGGGACCGATGCCGTCGAGCGGTGACAGGCGCCCCCCGAGCACGAAATAGCGGCCGCGAAACCCCGTCGCCTGCTCGAGGGCCATTACATCGGACGGATTCTCGACAACGCACAACAGGCTATCGTCGCGTGTCGAATTACGACACAGCTCGCAAAGGGCATTTTCGGTCAGGGTGCGGCACATCTGGCAATGACCGATCGACCGCACCGCCTCGGCCAGGACAGCCGCGAGGCGCGCGCCGCCGGCGCGGTCGCGCTGCAGGATGTGAAAAGCCATGCGCTGGGCGGACTTCGGGCCCACGCCGGGCAGACAGCGCAGGCTGTCGATCAACTCGTTCAGCAGCGCCTTTTCAGGCATCGCGTCGCGTGCCTCGCGTGGCGGTCAGAACGGCAGCTTCATGCCGGGCGGCAGATTCAGCCCCGCGGTTACCCCGGCCATGCGCTCCTTGGTGTGTTCAACGATCCGGTGTGCGGCGTCATTGCAGGCCGCGGCGACCAGATCTTCCAGCATCTCTTTGTCGTCGCTCATCAGACTGGCATCGATCTCCACCCTGCGCACCTCGTGGCGCCCGTTCATCGTAACCCTGACCAGCCCACCACCGGATTCGCCGGTCACCTCGGCACTGGCCAGCTCCTCCTGCGCCTTCTGCAGGTCTTCCTGCATCTTCTGCGCCTGCTTCATCAAATTGCCCATCGGTCCTTTCATCGCGATTCCTCTTGACTGAATGAGTCGATACGGCGGATCGAGTCGGGCACGATCTCCGCATCAAAGGTCTCCTTCACCGCTACCACCAGCGGATCCCCGGCAATATCCGCCTCGGTCGCCGCCTGACGCGCCTGCTGCTCTCGGGCCCCGTGCTGTGCCGGGGTCTCCTCGCCGAGCAGGCCGGCAGTGACCCGCAGCACGACCGCTTGACCGATGGCGGACGCTACCGCCTCCTGAAGCCGCCGCTCGGCTAGGCTGCCGATCAGGCTGCTGCAGGCTGGATCCAGGCGCAGCACCAGACGTTTACCGTCCCATGCGTCGAACACGCAGTTTTCCGCCAGTTGGGCCGCCATTCCCTTCAGGCCCAGTCGCTGGACGAAGCCGCGCCAATCGGAGAAATCGGCCCCGCCCCCGAGCCCCTGCGCGGCCGACCCGGCGACCGGACTCGCCGCCTCCGCGATCGGTGTCGCGTCGGCCGCCGGCGTCCGATGGTCTCCAGATTTGCCCGGCACCTGCGCGTTCGAACCCGCGCTCGCTGCACCCGGTGCCGCGTGGTCGAGATCCGGGCGAAATGCCAACATCCGCAGCATCAGCATCTCGAAGCCACTGCGCTCGTCCGGGGCCAACGGCAGATCGCGCTGTCCCACCAGTGCGATCTGGTAATACAGCTGCACGTCTTGCGGCGGGATCTGCGCTGCCAACGTCTGCAGACGCGCCGCATCACCCCAGCTGGCCTGGGCCGCCGAGGGCACCTGCTGCAATATTGCGATCCGATGCAGCAGGGTCACTACCTCGCGCAACAGACTCGCAAAATCCGGTGCATGTTCCGACATTGCCGCGATCTGCGCCACCACTTCTTGGGCCGCACCGGCGTGCACCGCGGCCAGGATATCGGGCAGGCGTTCACTGCTAACCACACCGAGCATCGCACGCACGTCGGTGGCCTTCACCGTGCCGCCACCGAAGCCGATCGCCTGATCCAGCAGACTCAGGCCATCGCGCATGCTGCCGTCGGCCGATCGTGCCAGTATGGCCAGTGCCGCCGGTTCGAACGCGATCCGCTCGGCCTCGAGGATGTGCCGCAACTGGTTTTCGATCTGTTCCAGCGGTAGGCGCTTCAGGTTGAACTGCAGGCAGCGCGACAGCACGGTCACAGGCACCTTTTGCGGATCGGTGGTCGCCAGCAGGAACTTCACATGCGGGGGGGGCTCCTCGAGCGTCTTCAACAGGGCGTTGAAGCTGTGCCCCGAAAACATGTGCACTTCGTCGATCAGGTAGACCTTGTAGCGCCCACGTACCGGCGCATAGGGGACATTGTCGAGGAGCTCCCGGGTGTCATCGACCCCGGTCTTCGAGGCCGCATCGACTTCCAGCAGATCGACGAAACGCCCGTCATCGATCTCGCGGCAGCTGCCGCATTCGCCACAGGGCGTGGCACTGACACCAGTCTCGCAGTTCAATGACTTGGACAGGATCCGCGCCAGCGTGGTCTTGCCAACACCGCGCGTGCCGGTGAACAGATAGGCGTGGTGCAGGCGGTCATTGTCGAGCGCATTGCTCAGCGCGCGCACGACGTGCTCCTGGCCAACCATTTCGGCGAAGTTGCGTGGGCGCCATTTGCGGGCAAGGACCTGGTAGGACATCAAGGCATCGAGGGTCGGCAGTACACAGCGCGAAGTCTACCCTATGCACCGGGGCGGCAACACAAATGGGGCGGCGGCCCCGCCAGCGATTCCCGGCGCACAAATCAACTGCTGCGGCTGCTCCCTTCCAGGCCTGACCGGGTTCACAATTTATTGTCGCGGGAGACCAACGGGACCGCCATTGAGCCGCGAATTATGCCCGAAAACGGGCCCGTAGATAAGCCAGATATTGCATGCAGGTAGATCCGCACAGCTGCGTTTGCCGAGTCACCTTTGACGAAGAAAGGCTGGCGCTGTCGCTGCGACAGCAGGCGGGCCGGAGAAACCCTGCAAAGGCCGCGGCCGCGCAAACCGGACCTGGCATAGACTCCGCGGGGTGTTTCTGAGCCGGGGGCAGCGAGATGCGGCATATCAAAAAGGCACTTTCCTACTCGGTCGCGGGCGGACTGGGCTTGACCGTGGTCGCCAGCCTTCAGGGATGCAGCGACCAGGGACCGACGACGCCGAGTCTCAGCGGGTTCGACAGCGGCGAGGCCGATCCGACACAGGACTACTTTCTGGTGATCGAGCAGACCGGCTCCGCCCCCGATACCTACCGAGTGGCGGAACGGCATCCGACCACTGGGCCGACGCGCGCCATATTGCGCGCCACAGACGGCCAGGAGCGGTTCCTCTCTACCGCCGAACTCGAGCAGATCGCCGCACAGGAGGCCGCGAAGGTCGAGGACGGCAGCTCGCGCCTCACCGAGGATCCGAGCATGCACAGCGGCGGCCTGTCGCTCGGCGAGACCCTGCTCGCTGCCGCGGCCGGGTCACTGATCGGCGCGGCATTGGCCAATCGTCTGGCGTCCAACAGCAATTTCCAGCGCACCCAACAAAGCTACGGTGGCGGCCGACCCACAGCCAGCATCTCGCAGCCGGCCAGGCAACAGACAGCGGCCAGGAGCGCACCGCGCAGCGGTTTCTTCGGCGGGCCAAACGGCAGGTCATCCTCGCAGGGTTATTCCGGATCGTTCGGCGGCTGAGTCATGCCCCGGGCCCGCACTGTCGAGCCGCTGAGCCGAGCGGTTCTGGAAGAGATCGGTATGACATGGCATACCGACAGCGACGGCAGCAGCTACATCGGTGAAGAGCTGGTCGAGGTCAGCGAGGCGGAGGCAGAGGCCTATTATGCGGCCGCTAACGCGCTGTATGACATGTACGTCGAGGCCGCCGGCGCGGTGATCACAGAGCGACGCTACACCGAACTGGGGATCCCCTCGAACATTATCGAACTGATTGAAGACAGCTGGGAACGCGACGATCTGCACCTTTACGGGCGCTTCGATCTCGCCGGCGGGCTCGACGGCCTGCCGATCAAGCTGATCGAGTTCAACGCCGACACGCCGACCAGTCTGTTCGAGACCGCTATCGTCCAGTGGGCGCTGCTAAAGGCCAATGCGATGGACGAGACGCGTCAGTTCAACAATCTGCATGAAATGTTGAAGGAGAACTTCCGCCGTCTGATCACGCGCGACCACCCGTTGGACGAATTCGGTGCGCGCTATGGCCGGGAAAAGATACTGTTCTCTAGCGTCAGTCAGTTGGCAGAAGATGAACGCACCGTTCGCTATCTGCAGCAAATCGCCCACGAGGCCGGGTTCCTGACCGATTTCTGTTATCTGCATGAGGCGGGCTTTACCACCGATGAAGGCGTGT
>JASFJQ010000074.1:0-8241 GCA_050121305.1 Chromatiaceae bacterium | reverse complement strand
GACCGCGGGCAGTATTTCTGGCAAACTTATGAGAATGGCGAAGAGTGCCGGATGGCGAGAAGGTTGGCGTGGCTGAAGAACAACGGAGATTGTCCTTCCTGCAGGTCCTGGGCAGCGTGATGTCATCCTTTCTCGGGGTGCAGAAGAATGCGACCCGGGAACGGGATTTCAAGCGCGGTAGGGCGCGGGATTTCATCCTTGTCGGCGTCCTGCTGACTACGGTATTCATCTTTGTGGTATGGGGTGTGGTGCAGCTGGTTATGCACGTCGCCGCCCCGGGCTGATGCCCGCCGACCCAAACGCCAACCCACAGATAGCGAACACGCGAGGAGCCGGGCCATGAATTTGTTGGAAACCCTCTTGAACGCACAAAACGGTGATGTCTTGCGCCGTATCTCGGATCAGTTTCAATTGGACGAGGGGCAGACGCGCTCCGCGGTCGACGCCCTGGTACCGGCGCTGAGTCGCGGGATCAGTAACAATGCCAGCAGTCCGGAGGGACTGGAGAGCCTGATCGGGGCGCTGGCCTGCGGTAACCACGGCAAGTATCTCGACAAACCCGAGGCGTCGACGACCTGATCGGCATGGCCGGCAAGTTCTTGCGCTGACCGGATTATCGACTGGGGTTTAGGCGGCTGCGGATGTCGGCCTTGGCCTGTTCGATAATGGAATCCCGATCGAGGCTCTCGAGGATCTCGCGCACCGTCAGTCGCGGGCCTGCCTCACCCCAGGATTTGCCGTTCGCCAGATAGCGTTCGGCCGCACGCCCGACGACATAGGTGCTGTAGTAGGCGACGGCACCCTGGGCACCGCCGGTGACGATCGCCGACAGGCCGCCGGTACCCAGTTTCAACGCCGATGCGGCAAAGTGCATCGCCCAGACCGTGCCCATCAGCAGCAGCATCTGGGCCCCGATGGTCTTGACCAGCGCGCCGGCCTCGGTGCGGCTCAAGGGCAGGCCGTACGCGCGCGAGAGATGAATCACCATGCTCACGTCCACGACCGCGGCGGCGATCAGATCGGCGACCGGCACTGGGTTCAGGGCGACCGCTACTCCCTTGGCGATGCACCAGGTGCGGATGACCCGTTCACCGAGCGTGCGACGGGCCTGCAGGACGCGCGCCGCCACCTGATCGCTGAGACCACCGGCGAACAGCGATGCATTGAGGGCGGCCAGGGTCTTGCCCTCGCTGTCGAGGATCTGCCACAGACGCGTCTTCAGTGCGCCGATATCCGCAGCGCGCTGGCGCTCTTCCTCGGTCTCGACGCCGCGTTCATCGACCCGCACCACCCACTGCGGCGCGGGCTGCGCCGCAGCGAACACCAGATTGTCTGGATGCACCAGGCCCGTGCTGTGGTCCAGCAGGGCCGCGCGCAGACTTTCACGCTCTGGCTGGCTGAAACGATCGATCTTGTTGAGCACCAGTATCAGGGGTCGGCCCAGCTCGGCGATGCCGCGCAGCGCATCGAGCTCGGCTTGGGTAAGGTCGCCATCGACGACAAAAAGGATCAGATCGGCGCGACCGGCGACCTCGCGGGCCAGCCGCTCGCGTGCCTCGCCGTCGACCTCGTTGATCCCGGGCGTGTCGATCAAGTAGACATTGCCGTCGTGGAACTCTTGCCAATGCCCACTCTGTATCGTCCTGGTCTCGCCATGCAGCGGGCTGGTGGCGAATCGTTTTTCGCCGAGCAGCGCATTGACCAAGGCGGACTTGCCGACGCTGACGCGGCCGAACATTGCGATATGGATGTGCCCGTGCTCGAGCTTGTCGAGCATGGTCTGGACCTGCTGATAGTCTTCGGCAAGGGAGTCGCGTACCTCTTCGGGTACCCGTTCGTCGGCGATGAGATCGCGCAGACTCTCGCGCGCCAGGGCCAGATGGGTGTCGCCGTCAGTCGCCCTGCCGCTCGTCGCGGCGTGCCTGTTCGATGACCATCTTCGCCAGGCTCCGCGCAGACGTCTCCATATCTTCACCGAGTTTCTCCTCGAATGCTTTTGCGGTCTGCCGGGGGTGAAGTTCGCCGCGGGTCGCAAGGGTCGTGGTCAGCGCTCGGCCGAGGGTACGGAAAATGATGCCATAAGCAATCGCATGCAGGCCCCCGCCTGCCAGTGTACCGATACCGGGAAAGGCCTTGAGCGCGTTGCCGGCCACGGCCAGCAGCAGGGTGTGCGCCTTTGCGACATGTTTTTGCACCAGTTTGAGCAGCAGCTCCGTGTCGACCTTGCCCACCTTGGTGTCGTACAGCGCCGCGAGCTCCTTTACCATCTGGGTCCCCAGCCAACCCTGGATCAAGAGGTCGGAGCCGGGCGCCACCGCCGCCATTGCCCCGACCATGGCCTTGACCGAATAGGTGTCGACCAGCTTGTCGGCCTTGGCCTTGCGCGATACCGCGATTGCCTCGTCGAGCTGCTGCGCCGCCAGCACGAAGGTGGCGCTGTCACGCAACTGATCGAGGATCTGCTGATTGTCGTCGATCATCCGCTGCAGCGCGCGCCGCAATGGTCCCACCTTAGGCGGGATGTCGCGCATCTCAATGTGCTCGCTGCCGTCGGGGAGTTGGCGGACGACTTGGCGGCTGGTCGCCGCCGACACGCTGACAAACTCGGCATAGGGGTGCTCCCGGATCAGACCGGTCAGCCGTTCGCTCAACGCCGCCGCTTCGTCTGCGCTGTAAAGATCGGACTTGTTCAGCGCCAGCACCAGCGGTTTCTTCAGTGCGATAAGCTCTTGCAGCACGGCATGCTGCGCGCGGTTGATGTCGCTATCGGTCACGTACACGACGATATGGGCACGCTTGGCCTCATCGGCGACCATGCGATCAAGATCGCCGTCGGCCTCTGCGGTGCCGGGCATATCGATGAGCTGCAACGCATCACCGCTACTACTGTGCCAGGTGTAGCGATCCAGCGTTCGGGTGGTCCCGCCGCGCACGTCGCTGCGGGCCTCCGCATCGGGCACCAGCGCCTGGATCAGCGCCGATTTGCCGGTGGAGATCTCCCCGAACAATGCGACATGGATCTCTCCGGCCTCGCGGCGGCGGCGCAGTTCATCGAGTTCACGGCGGATCTGTGCGGTATCCGCACCCAAGGCATCGGCCCGTTGCATCGCGGCGTCGATATCTCCCTCGGTCGGGGCCTCGATGCCCTGCTGCGCGGCCGGTTTGCGGGCCTTCGCCGTTGGACGCAATACACGCCATAGCAGCCAGCCGCTCAATAGGCCGCCGCTGCCGATCAGTCCCCAAAAGATGAAGCCCAGCCAGGCGGGCGCCTCGGCGAGGCGTGCCTGCACATTCAGCGTTGCTTCGCTGATCGTCAGCAACAGCAGTAACGCCGCCAGGCTCAGTACCACAATGGCCAGGGCGATCAGAACGCGAACGCTGCGCGACAGATTCATACGTCGTTCCGGGGTCTTTACCGCAACAGGTCCGCGGTATGCCCGCAAAGCTCACTCAGCACGCCGTTAGCAACAATTGTGTTCGCTCTTGCCCCACGAAGGAGGTTAGTGGGGCGTTATGCGTTGCCGTTGCGCAAACTGTGCAGCGGCACGAAATCACGATGAGCGCGCTCAGGCCGGGGTGTAGATAGACCTCGAGGGTGACGCGACTTTGCCTTGGCGCTTCAGATAAGCGAGGGTCTGTGCGAGATTCTTTGCAACAACGCCGCGTTTTTCCAGCTCTGCCTTGATTTCTTTCGTCGAGATCTTCTTCGCGCTGCTGACGATATCGTAGACCTGCTCCGTGACGCTGCCGCCGGAAGAACGGCGCTGCTTGCCGCGTGGAGCGCGCCCACCAAGGCCGCGAATCTCGGCGTCGATTGCGGCGAGTTCCTTGCGCTGACGCGCGACCGTCTCGCGTCTGAGGTTGCGCAATTCTTCAATTTGCGCACGAACAGCCGCCTGGGCCTCCGCTGCTTCCTGCTCTTCGCGCTCGCGCGCCAGTTCGTAGAGTTCGTCCGAACTCAAACCCGCCAGGCTCTTTCTTGCCATGTAATCAAACTCCGAATGTCATTTATCCGATTTCTTTCAAGGGTATCTCTAATAGTCCTCGGTGCGCATGATGGGCGACATAGTTCGGGCCCTCAAGGCGAAGACCGCACGTAACAGCGAGCTATTGCGAAGGTCTTCAACGCTGGAGCGCGGATTATGTCGTGCAAGATGCCATTTACAGATTGTTAGAGGTGCCCTTAGTAACAAGAGCTACTTTAGATCTTGCCTTGAGAGCGAAATATACTGGCCCAACATCGTATTTGCAATACCGCCGAGCATACTAGGAAATCGGGTATTTATTCTGAATTTACTTTGTTGTTGCGCTCTGGCGCGACACTTTGCATGCTGAGCCTGGCGAATTCGTCGATGGAGATAGTGGGCCTGAGGCGCCTGTCCAACGGGTAAAGCGAATCGCTGTAGAAAGCCGTCTTGCTGAACGTCTGAAACATATCGTACTCATCAGCGATCTCTTTTAGCTGAAAATAAGCGACCGGTGTCAACAAGAACAAGATAAAGAACAGACTGGCCCCGGTATTACCGTGATGCAGACGGACGAGGAACCATGCCATTGCGAGCGGCAACAGGATTGCTATCCATATCAGGTCGATCACGAAGCCCGGTAGCGGCGACGTAAAGACGTAGTCCAAAAACGGGATCAACTGATCGAGTAGCAGCGTGGATATCAACGCCAGGCTGGTGAAGCTCAGTGACGATGAATAGTCCCAGCGCTGTGACGTGAGACGATTTATCGCAAGAAGCACGAACGATAGCCCCAGGGCCACCAGCGTGATGTTCAACTGGTCACGACCGAAGGATTCCCAGGTTATGAGCCTTGGCGTCGACAGGTAGTTATCTACCGCGCTGAACGCAAAAAACAGACAGAAAAGCAAAAGTGCCCAGCCCCAGTGGCCGAACAGGCAGGCGCCACCATCTTGGCAGCTGATAATCCGGGTCGGAGGGACGGGCTGGGTACTGTCCAGAATACGCACTTCGGTGCGGCCGGCGTCGAACGTAAGCGGGAGCTTGGACAGCGCGAAGGGTTCCTCGATCTTTCGACGGCCGATGCGAATTCCGTTCTCGTCAGCCAGCGAATGCAGTTCATAGGTGCCGTCAGGATTACAGCAGATGGTGAAATGATAAGGTGAGACCGATGGGTCGCTCAGTATTATATCGTTATCGAGCGCCCGCCCTACGCGCGTGACTGCTTTTTCGATCTTGTGGAATTGGCTCCCGCCGCGTCCGGGAAGCTCAATGATCAGGGTTGCCATTGGATGTCCTTCAGAAAACGCACGATGAGCCTGCTGGCGGCACCAAAATCGGTGCCCGATAGGTCGAGATTGAAAATAAAGCCTGTTGTCTCGCTACCTGTCATCGCTGCACTGAACAGGACATCGCTGAGGCCTGGGTAATTTTTATAGCCTCGCGCGCAGATGGTGGTTTTGAAATCACGTCCGTTGACGTCGACGAAGCGAGTTTCGCATCGGAATCGATACACATCCTCCTCGTTCGCACGGCCGCCGAACTGGCTGCTGTTGAACGCACGGTAAAGTCGGTAAAAACGCAATGGTTCGAGTTGGTCGGACTCCAGCCAGATGTATTCGTAGAGAATTTTTCCTACCTCGAGCCGATCGGTGAGGTAGATATCATTTTCATTCTTGCAGCTGATGCTCAGCTGTCGATAGAGCTGGTCTTCCTGTTGCTTGGGGCTCGCATCCCAACACCGTACTGTGGGCGACACCGCGCTGGGGACGCGCATCTGGCGGATTTTCGTTTCGGGCCAGCGCCCCGCGATGATCCCGTCGAGGTAGCCTTCCTGGTAGACGCGGATCTGTTGGCTGATCTGGTCGAGAAAGGTGGTCGTTGAGTGCGGTCGTTCGGAGAGCAGACGCTGAAGGTAGCGCGTCGGGACGATGAAACTGATGTCATTTCGCGCCGTCGAGACATTCACGCCCACCACGACGCCCTGGTCGTCAAAGGTGGGGCCCCCGCTCATGCCCGGGTTTAGGCTCCCGGAGAACAGGATGCGACTCTCATCCGTCTGGTTGAGCACCCCACCGTTGGTGCCGGCGGCAACGGTGAGGCCGAGGTCCATGGGATTGCCCATCGCAAACAGGGATGCGCCCTTGGCGGGAGGCTCAGCAATGGGCAGCGGTGTGCCGAGGGCGTCTTCCGCATCGACCAGCGCCAGGTCGTGTACTGCATCGACGGCCACCAGCCGCAGATCGCCCTCGCGGCCATCGGCCGAGAGATACCGCAACTCGTAGGTCTCGGGTTTTTCAATGACGCCGCTGACGACGTGGTAGTTAGTGGCGAGGCGGTTGGGTTGGTCGAACAGGAAACCCGAGCCGATGCTGCTTTTCTTGCCCGTCTCACGGTTGATGACACGGATCTGATAGACCGCGTGCTCGTTGCGCTCGAAGATCAACTGAGAGTCGAGGGCGTAGGCGGGCAGGGTTATGATCAGACTCGCCAGGGCCAGCAGCGACTTCAGTAAGGCGTGGTTCGGGTGATTCACTCTCGGTAACATGCGCGTTGGCAGTCTCGGATCAACAGCGGTTTAGGACTCGCAGCGCCGCACAACGTTCCCGAGTTATGGCGTGCTGCTAACGGTGATGTCATAGGTCGCAGCGAGAAAATCCAGCACTGCCGTGCGCGGGCCCTGGAACACCACGCGATCCGCCTTGTTGCGTAATTGATAGCCGTACATCCCGTCGTAGTATTCATGCAGCAGGAATTCTATCCAGGCGCGGTGACCGGAGGCATCATCTTCCGTCGCGTGCCGTGCAATGGCGTCCCGTAGGAGCCGGCTTACCTGGGCATGGCGCTCGCTGCCAAGACGGCGGCGAATCCGGTCCAGACTGTCTGTCAGATAGGCGGCCCACCGGACAAAACCCTGTCCCCCGCCGCTCTCGGCGCAGAAGGCGGCCAGAGAATCATGTACATACTCTTGTAGCGTGATATCGACGCGCTCTTCGTCGGTGGCCTCGAGCAACACCAAGGGTGCCTTCTCCAGTGCGGCGAAAAAGTGCGGCGGGATATGCCGGCTCCCGATGTTGCGGCTTTCGTCCTCGACCGCGAAGGCCCGGTTGCCCGCGGCCACGTGCTTGAGTAATGCGATCGACAGCGCATTTTCGAAATCGGCCTGCGAGGGTTGCGGCTGGGGATGGTGGCCGAATGCAGAGCCACGGTGATGGGCGAGGGCCTCGAGGTCGATGTTCGCATTGCAGGCGGCCAGCAGACGCGTCTTGCCGACACCGGTGCGGCCGCCGATCACAATGGGTCGACAGATCGGGCTGTTGTGCTCCAGCTCATCGATCAGAAATCGGCGCATGGCCTTGTAGCCGCCGACAACCCGTGGGCAGTGGATGCCGGCCACGTCACGTAGCCACTGCTGACTGATTCTGGAGCGCATCCCGCCTCGAAAGCAGTACAGCACGGCATTTGGATGACGATGTAGAAAGTCGCGCCACGCGGCGACCCGCTGCGCCTTGATGGCTCCACTGACCAGTTGTTCCCCCAGCTCGATCGCCCGGTCCTGACCCTGTTGCTGGTAGGTGAGCCCGATTTGGTGACGCTCCTCATTGTCGATAAGCGGGAGGTTCTGGGCGCAGGGAAAGGCGCCATCGGCGAATTCGATCGGTGCCCGAACGTCCAGAAGCGGGGTGTCGTTGATAAACAGCGCGCGCAGATCGTCGATTTCCGATAGGTCGCTCGAGGGCATGGTGAAAGGCTGTTTGATAAGTCCGGGTCGAATTCGGCAGGCCGAGTCGCTACCCAAACCGCTAATATATCGGCCTGCACCCAGCTTGGGAAAGGAAGGTTTGGATTTCCGACGACGCTTTGGCGGTATCGAACGCCTCTACGGCACAGCCGGTCTGGGCGCACTGGGTCGGGCGAGCGTGTGCGTCATCGGTGTCGGTGGCGTGGGTTCCTGGGCGGTCGAGGCCCTGGCACGCAGCGCCGTCGGTCGGCTGACGCTGATCGACATGGATCATGCGGCCGAGTCCAATATGAATCGACAGCTGACCGCGCTGGATTCCGAGCTGGGCAGGGCGAAAGTCGAGATCCTCAAAGCGCGTATTGCACTGATCAACCCGAGCTGCCGCGTCCAGACCATTGAGGAATTCGTTGCCATCGACAACATCGACCAGCTCGTCGCGCCAGACCATGACTGGGTGTTGGACTGCATCGACAGTTTTCGCGTCAAGGCGGCACTGATTGCGGCCTGCCGCCGGCGCCGGCAGCGTATCGTCAC
>JASFJQ010000073.1:0-8253 GCA_050121305.1 Chromatiaceae bacterium | reverse complement strand
TACCCTCGGCACCAGACTGTCCTGGTCGACATCGATGTGCATCCGCATGGTTCATCTCCGTTGTTCAGGCGACCAGGTCCAGTGTGCCGAAGCGGCGCGGTAGCGGGGCAGCGCGGGTCTCCGGACTGTTGCGCAGCAGGCAGCCGACGCCGCCGAGATAGCGCAATGCGTCGCCGTCGACCAGTTCGACCGGCAGGCCCTGCTGTCCGGCCAGGCGGATCAGCTCCAGGCGCAGGTCCAGCGGTGCGACCCGGGGATCACCGCAGCTAGGGCAGATGTCCGGTGCCTTTGCCTTGGGGTGGCCATCCCCGCAACGGTTGCAGACCCAGCCGCTGGACGCGGCAAAGTCTCGACTCATCACCAGGGTATCGGCGCGACGCTCGCGCATCGCGGACAGTGTGGCGGCAGCGCCGGCCACCGCCGACCCCTGCACGCCGACCCCGCGCAGTAGACGCGCCGCTGTCGCCTCTGACACGCCGCTCTCGAACTCCTCGAAGGCCGCAATCGAGACTTCTGCGGCCTGCTTCAGCGTGTGGGAAGCCGGCAGTGGCAGCGTCTCCACGAGGCGCGCGCGGTAGCTGGGAGCAAGCAGGCCGTAAACTTCCTCGCAGAGTTTTGGATCGCCGGCGAGGAACAGGTAGCTGCGTCCGGCCGCCTGCAGCACTCGCTCGACAAGGTGAATATGCCGACCCATGCCTGCCGCTGCCGTGGCGCCCTGCTCGACCGGCCCGTTCGACGCAGCGACGCCGTGCCGCACCGCAGCCGATGTTGCATGCGCCGCCCAGGCCTTGACCGAGACATCGCCGAGGTTGACTTCAGCGATCTGTAGCCATTCCGGTTGCACCAGTACCAGCATGTGGCTCTCCAGGCGGTCCTTCAGACTAAGCAGCGGGAAGATGTCCGGCGTGGCGGTCAAGCTCATGCGGTCACCCACCGGCACCGCAAAGAAGAGACTGGCCAGCACCTCCGGGTTGCCGCGCACTGCGACGAACAGCGAGAGGCCACCGGCGCGCGGCCCGGGAGGCGGGGCGAGGCGTTCCAGCAATACCGACAGACCGCGCTCAAAATCCCGGCGGGCCTTGCCCCGCAAGCCGCTGCGCAGATTCGACGCCTGGTCGCTGATATAGCGTCGGCATGCCGCCACGCCGCGCGTGAGGTCGAGATGGCAGCTGAGCACGGGACCATCGTCGGCTGGTCGGTCGGCGAGGCGCCTGATGTGACCCTCCAGGTCATGCAGGCGCGTGAAGGATGTCTTGCGGTTTGGTTTCATGGTGTCCCTCTGAGATCAGACGATTCGACGTGCGTGAGTGTCGCGCAAGCGACCTCGGCGAGAATTCGAAATCCGGCTGGGTTGACCTCGTTTTTTTCGAATGGTGGGCTTCGGTCCCACCCGGGCGATCATTGCGCATCGGCGTACACTTACTGCCATGTTGAATCTGCACGTCCGCACCTATGGCGACGGCGCCCGGCCGGCGATCGTCATGCTGCACGGGCTGTTCGGGTCCTCGACGAACTGGGGCTCGGTGGCACGACAGCTCGCGGGACGTTACTTCCTGCTGGTTCCGGATCTGCGCAACCACGGCCAGTCGCCGCACCATCCTGACAGCGGCTACCCCGCGATGGTCGATGACCTGCTCGGTCTGCTCGACCAGCACGGCCTGGCAGACGCGACCCTGGTAGGCCATAGCATGGGTGGCAAAGTGGCGATGCACCTGGCGCTCACCCACCCGCAGCGGGTCACCGGGCTGGCCGTGGTCGATATGGCGCCGGTGCGTTACACGCACAATTTCGCCGGCGTGCTCGCCGGATTCAATGCAGTTGACCTGACCGCAATACACAGTCGTACGGACGCCGACGCCCAGATGGCCAAACATGTCACGGGGAGTGGGGTGCGCGCCTTCCTATTGCAGAATCTGGTCAAGCGGTCGGCAGGCTGGGCGTGGCGCCTCAACCTGGATGCCTTGGCCGCGGCGCAGCGGGAGATCACCGGTTTCCCACCGCAGCCGGCGGGCGCGCAATTCGCCGGTCCCACGAGCTTTATCTATGGCGATCAGTCGGATTACGTCACACCGGCCTATCTGTCGCAGATCCAGCGCTATTTTCCGGATGCCGTGCAGTGTCAGGTGGCGCAGGCGGGGCACTGGGTGTACGCAGACCAGCCGCAGGGGTTCATGAGCTGCCTGGTCGAGTTTCTGACGCGGGTTTAAGACCCGCTTATCTCGCCGAATACCTCCTGCGCGGCCCGATAGGTGGGCCGTTACGGTGCGCTGTCCGATGCCATCCCTGGCATCGGCCCTTCGGGCGCACCGCGTGCGACCCGTTTCGCTCCAGGCAAAACGGTCTTGCTGCTTCCGGCTCGACGGTGTGTCGGCTGCGCCTTCACCGCCCTCCGCTGCGTGCGCCCCGCCACAGCGGCATCTCGAACCGCTCGCGACCGAAAACGCTGAGATAAGCGGGCTATTCGTCGTGTAGGGCCTCGATTGGGTCGAGGTGGGCGGCACGCAATGCCGGTACCACGCCGGCGAGGAGCCCGACGGTCAGCGCCACGACGAGCGCCAGCAGCGCGTAGCCCCAGGCGACATGCGTCGGCAGGCCGGGAAACAATGTGCCGAGCAACCAGGAGCCGCCGGCCCCGACCAAGAGGCCGACCAGGCCGCCGCAGGCGCCGAGGATCAGCGCCTCGCCGAGAAACAACCACAGGATCTGTTGGCGGCTGGTGCCGAGCGCGCGCAGCAGTCCGATCTCGGCGATGCGCTCGTTCACCGAGATGGTCATGATCGTCAGTATCCCGATGCCGCCGACCAGCAACGAGATGGCGCCCAGCGCGGCGACCGCCATGGTCAGCACCTCCAGCACCGAGCCCAGGACCTCGAGCATCTGGTCCTGGGTGACAATAGTGAAGTCCTCGCTGCCATGGCGCTGCAGCAGTCGCTGCTTAATGCGTTCTGACAGCGCGTTGGCATCGGTGCCGGCGTGGTACAGCACGTCCACCTCCATCAGACTCTCGCGGTCGAACATCGCCATGGCACGCATGATCGGGATGTATACCGTGTCGTCGAGGTCGAAGCCGAGCAGCTGGCCCTTGGGCTGCAGGGTCCCGATAACGCGGTAGCTCTCCCCGCCGACCCGGATGCGTTCGCCCAGCGGCGAGCGTGAACCGAACAGCTCCTCGCGCAGCTTGTGGCCGAGGACGGCGAAGGCCCGTGCGCGGCGCGGCTCGTCGTCGGGCAGAAAACGCCCCAGTGCCGGCTTGATCTGCCAAACGACCGGTACTTGGGCGCCGGTACCGAATACCGCCGCGCGCCGCGTGCGCCCATTGGCCTCGACGGCGGCGTTGCCCTGCACAAAGGGGACGACTGCCAACACCTGCGGCAATTGCGCCAGCGCTGCGGCATCGTCCAGGCTCAATGGTCGCACGTTGCTGACGATGGCCCCGGACAGGCCCAAGGTCTCGGTCTTGCCGGGCGAGATGGCGATCAGGTTGGTGCCGAACTGGGTGAACTCATGGACCACGAAGCGTTGCACGCCCTCGCCGATCGCGGTCAGCAGCACGACGGCGGCGATCCCGACCGCGATACCCAGCGCGGTCAGCAGGCTGCGCGTGCGATGGGCGAGGATCGCGCTGCCGGTCAGATGCATGTGGTCGCGCAGGTGCATCGCCGCTCAGCGCCGGCTCAATGCGCGCACCGGATCCAGCCGAGCGGCGCGGCGTGCGGGTAGCACGCCAAACAACAGGCCGGTCAGCAGCGCGACCGTGACTGCAGCCAGCGGTGCCCATAGCGGGGCGGCGATCGGAAAGCCGGGGAAGAGCTGGCCCAACGCGAGGACGCCGAGCCCGGCGATCGCAAGCCCGAGTATCGCCCCGCTACCTGCCAAGACCACCGACTCGATCAGGAATAGCCGCAGCACCTGCCTCTCGGAGGCGCCGAGGGCCTTCATTAGGCCGATCTCGGCGACCCGCTGCGAGACCGCCACCAGCATCACGTTCATTACCAGGATACCGGCGACCGCGAGGCTGATGGCCGCGATACCACCGACCGTGTAGGTCAGCGCGCGCAGGATGCCGTCGAAGGTGTCGAGCAGCGCATCCTGGGTGATGATCGTGACGTCGTCCTCGCCATCGTGCCGCTCGCGGATGGTGTCGCGGGCTGCGGCCTGCGCGCGCGGTATATCCTCCTGGCTGCGTGCCTGGATCAAGACCCGGAACAATGACGGCGTGTCGAACAGACTCTGTGCCGCCGCCACCGGGATGATTGCCAGGTCGTCGAGGCTTTGGCCGATGGATTGTCCACCGCTGCTCAAGATGCCGATGACGCGGTAGCGCCTGTCGTTGATGCGTATCCATCTTCCCAGCGGGCGCTGTTCGCCAAACAGCTCTTTGCGCAAGCCCGCGCCGAGGACAGCGACATTGGCCGCCCGCTCGGGGTCGATGACCGGCAGCGGCCGACCACTGCCGATGGTCAGGTGGCGGATCGGGAAAAACGCGTGGGTCGTACCGATCACGGTGACCTCGCGCTCGCGGTTCGCAAAAGAGACCGGGGCGTTGCCCACGGTGATCGGGGCCACCCGCAGGATACTGCGGTGTCGGAGCAGCGCCATGGCGTCACTCACCGTGAGGTCGCGCGGGGTTTCACCGAACAGCGGCGGTGCGCCGCCGGTGGTCTCCGAGCGGCCGGGCAGCATCACCAGCAGGTGGGTGCCGAGCTGAGCGAACTCATCGATCACATAGCGTCGCGCGCCCTCGCCAAGGGCGGTGAGCACGACGACCGAGGCGACCCCGATACTCATAGCCAACAGCATCAGCAGAGTGCGGGTGTGGGCCCCCGCCAGCGACGCCGCGACAAAACGCAACAGCTCAGGCAGGCGCATCGTCGACACTGTCGCTGTCGATGCGCCCATCGACCATTCGGATCTGCCGTCGTGCGCGTCGGCCTATTGCCGGGTCGTGGGTGACTATGACCAATGTAATGCCTGAGGCGTTGAGCGATTCGAGCAGCGCGACCACGTCACTGCCGGCGTGACGATCGAGGTTTCCTGTGGGCTCGTCGGCCAGCAGCAGTGCCGGCTGCATTACGATCGCGCGGCCGATCGCGACCCGCTGTCGTTGCCCGCCCGAGAGCTGGTCGGGGCGGTGCTGTGCACGCGGCAACAGATTCAGCGAAGCGAGCACCTCGCGCACCCGCGCGACGCGTGTCCGTGGATCGGCCCCGGCCAACATCATCGGTAGCCCAATGTTGTCCGCCGCGGTCAGCCGCGGGACCAGGTGGAAGGCCTGGAACACGAAGCCGACATGGCTGCGGCGCAGCGCTGCCCGCTTCTCCTCGCTCAGCGTCGTGGTCTCGACGTCGTCCAACCGGTAGCTGCCGCTATCCGGCCGGTCCAGCAGGCCCAGTACATTCAGCAGCGTGGATTTGCCCGACCCCGACGGGCCCATCACCGAGACATAGTCGCCGGAGGGCAGATCCAACGTCACCTCGCTCAGCGCATGGACCCGCTCATCG
Source organism: Chromatiaceae bacterium (assembly GCA_050121305.1). Taxonomy (GTDB): domain Bacteria; phylum Pseudomonadota; class Gammaproteobacteria; order Chromatiales; family Chromatiaceae; genus Thiosocius. The sequence continues at coordinate 2,752 of JASFJQ010000073.1, read as the reverse complement.
CCGACCTGGAAATGGCGTTCGATACCACGCAATTCGATCATCGGTCGGCGTCCGTCTCCCGCCGGGCCTCGGCGCCGTCCATCAGGCCCTCACGGTCGACCGAGGTGACCACCAGTTCGCCCTCGCTCAGGCCGTCGAGGATCTCGCTGTGGTCCCAGTTGGCGGTGCCGACCTGGATCCTGCGCTGCTCGATCAGCCGAGTATCGGGTTGAAAAACATAGGCAATGCGGTTCTCGACCACCGCCTCGGTCGGGATGCGCAACACGCCCTCGCGAACCGCGAGTATGATCTCGACATCCGCGGAATAGCCGGCGAGCAGCTGGGCGATATCGTCCGGGCTGACGAACTCCACCTCGACATCGACCGTGCGCGCCTGCTTCTCGCGGTCGAGTACATAGTCGGCGATGCGCCGCACGCGGCCCGCGAAGCGGCGCTCGCCAAAGGCGTCCAGTGTGATGCGCGCGTCGAGCCCCACGCTGATGTCGGCGACATCGACCTCGTCGATCGGCGCCGACAGGTAGAAACAGCGGTCGGCAATCAGGTCGATCGCCGGCGGTGTCGGAACGCCGACCGGCGACGGCGTGACATATTCATTGAGTTCACCATTTATCTCGGCAACGATGCCGTCGAAGGGGGCGATCAGACGGGTCTTCTCCAGCGTGGCCTCGGCGACGCCGACGCGGGCCTGGCTGACTGCCGAGGTCGCCCGCGCCGCCTCGCAGGCCGCCTCGCCGGCGTCGGCCGTACTGACCGCCTGATCGACTTGATCTTCGGAGATCAGGTTGCGTCCGAGTAGTTTCTGCTGACGCTGCGCCTCGCGCCTTGACTGCTCGGCCTCGATACAGCGCGCCCGCGCGGTGGCTGCGGCACTCGCAGCCTCCTGCTTGGTCAGCGCCAGCTGCGCGGTCAGGTCTTTGTTCCACAGCTCCAGCAACAGCTGCCCGCGCTTGACCGTATCGCCCTCCTGCACGGGCAGTCGGGCGATCTGCCCGCCGACGCTGGGCGACAGCTTGGCGCGGCGACAGGCCGTGACTGTGCCGGCGCGGGTATTGGATACGGTCTTCTCCACCCTGCCCTTCTCGACGGGCGCGACGGCCACGAGAATAGGTCTGTCTCGATTCGCCCACCACGCCCAGGCGCCGATGAGGCCCAGTAGCAGGCCGACGATCAGTAGGCGGCGGAGGGTTCTGTTGATCGGCATGGGACTGGGACGCAGCTCGCTGAGCAGTGAACAGGCGGCCGGGTATCTGCGTTCGCAGCCGGCCGCGCGAGGGTGGATTGTACCTCAAGGTCCATCGTCGGGGTGCCGAAAACCAGTCCACGAACCCTCGCTGTGTGCATTCCTATGTCTCTGAGATCACGCATTATTTTGTTGTCGGTACTCACCACTGTGGTGGTCGCGGGCATTCTGGAAACGATCGGCATGGTGATGCTGACGCGAGCCAATGAGCGCATCGCCGATGCGGTGCTGACCGGCAACCGCCTGATTTGGGAACAACTGCTTCAGGACGAACAGGAGCGCATCGCGGGCGGTATCGAGGCATTCGACAAGGAGTTTGAACTGCGCACCGCGATCAAGCAGCGCGACCGTGCGCAAATCGCAGAGTATGCCGATCGCTATGTCAACCTCAGTCGCGACGGCGGCCGCTATGAGTTGCTGCAGATCTATGATCCCGATCGACGCCAGCTGTACAACTCGTCGCAGCGTATCGGTCTCCCGGCCATTGAGGGTCTGTTGAGCGCGGTGACCGAGAGCAGTATGCGGACCAGCGGTCTCCTGCTGGCCGATGACGGACGCGCGATGGCCGTGGTGGCCTTTCCCGTGAATAGCCGCCGTGGTCTGTTCGGCATCGGTGTCTATGCCAAGCCTCTGGACGACGTGCTGAAACGGTTCGCTCAGCGAAGCGGGTTCGGTGTCGCACTCGCCGATGGCCAATCGACACTTACCGCGGACACCGCATTCCCACCGCTTGGAGACCTGGGGGCGTTAGTAGCTGCGCCGGGTGCGCAACGGGTCCAAATCGCGCAAGCTGCAGGGGCGCGCTTTGTTCTCAGCAGTCAGCCGGTGCGCGATCTCGCAGGAGACCCGGTAGTTCAGTTGCTGGTTGCGCGCGACGATACCGAGCGCCTCAACGAGTTGGAGGTCTTGACCATCGCTGCACAGCTGGGGGTGCTGCTGTCGATCATTGCCGGTGTCGGCGTCTTGTTGCTGCTGTTGAGACGTTATCTGGCGCCTATGCAACAGACGGCAGAGGCCGCGTCGGCCATCGCAGACGGTGACTTGACGGTGGCTCTTCCGGCCCAGGGTGTCGCAGAGATAGGTGTCCTGGAACGCGCAATGAATGATATGGCGCAAAAGTTACGCAGCCTGGTCGGCGAGATCGCCGCCATCTCGTCTGAGGTTCGTGAGTTCTCGGTCAGTATGAACGCCGCGGTTGCAGACACACATCAGGATGTGAACGACCAGACTGTCAACGTGGAGGCCATTTCTCTGGCCCTGGAGCAGATGGCCGCCTCGATCGATGAAGTGTTGCGCGTCACCGAGCGGACGGCCGCGACCGGCTATTCCATCGAAGACGAAGCCGCGCAGGGCCATCAGTTGCTGCATCACAGCGGCGAGGAGACACGCGGCTTGGCGGTGGAGATCGACGAGGTGACGCATGCGATCGAGGGACTCAATAATCACGTCGAGGCCGTCTCCGGCATCGTCAATGTTATTAAGTCAATCGCCGAGCAGACCAACCTGCTGGCG
>JASFJQ010000072.1:0-8267 GCA_050121305.1 Chromatiaceae bacterium | reverse complement strand
CCTTGTCGACCAGCATCACGAGTTCGTCATGGTCGAATGGTTTCGCGATATAGTCTGCGGCGCCGCTCTTCATGGCCTCTACCGCAGAAGCGACACTGGCGTAGCTGGTCATGATGATCACCGGTACTTCGGGGGCGAGCTGCAATATGGCGCTGCCGGGCTCGCCGGGCAGCCGCAGGTCCGTAATGATCAGGTCGTAGCCGGACAGCCGGTCTCCGGCCCGCGCCGCCTCTACCGACTCCGCCTCGCTGACCTGATGGCCATGGCGCTCCAGCAGCCGTCGCAGGGCGCTGCGAATGACGGGTTCGTCTTCAATGATGAGCAACTGGTGCATAGGGTCGTTCGTTCTCCTGCAGCGGCAGGGTGACCACCACACGCGTGCCGAATCCGGCCTGCGAATCGATGGTCAGGGTGCCGTTGTGGTCTTCGATGATCTTATAGGCCAGCGATAGGCCAAGCCCGGTGCCCTGGCCGGTAGGTTTTGTGGTGTAGAACGGCTCGAAGATGCTCTCTTGGATCTCCTCGGGTATTCCTTGCCCTTGGTCCATCACCTCGATAATCGCCTCATTGCTGCCCCCGCGGGCCAGCAGATCGACGCGATCGCCGGGTTTGGAGGCGTCGGCCGCGTTGCTCAGCAGATTGACGAGCACCTGCGACAGCTGCTGGCGGTTGCCAGTCATGACGATTCCCTCGGGGCAGCTGGCCTCGAAGCGGATGCCGTCGTGTTTGTGCGTGAGCCGCAGCAGGTGAACGGCCTGTTCCACTGCCTCGTTCAGCGGGAAGGTCTCGCGCTGCTGCAGGTGCCGGCTGCCGCGGCTGAAACTCTTGAGGGTGCTAAGGATGCTGGAGATGCGGCGGGTCTGGTCGATGATGTCCTCAACGCTCTGTCGCACGATGTCGGGATCGGATTCGTGGCGCAGGTTTTGCGCCAGCGAGGCGATGCCGGTGACCGGGTTGCCGATCTCGTGAGCGACGCCCGCCGCCAGTCGGCCGACCGAGGCGAGCCGGTCACTGTGCGCCAGCTCGGCCTCGAGGTTGCCAAGATCGGTAAGGTCCTCGATCAGCATCACGACGCCCGGTCTGGAGGGCCCGGCACCCTCGATCACCGGGTCGGCATAGGCGGCCTTGTGCAGGTTGTACCAGCGTGGTCTGCCGGCCACTGGCAGTTCCATACGATAGATATGGGCCTGGTTGGAACGGGAGAAACCGCTCAGCAGGCCGTCCCAAGGGCGTGGCAGGTCATTCAGGCCGGTGCCGATCAGCCGCTGTGCCTCGACGCCGCTCATCACTTCAAGCGCGAGGTTCCACAGCACGATCTTGCCCTGGTTGTCTATCGCGCAGACACCCAGCGGCAGATCCTGCAGGATCTGTCGATGCAGGCGTCGCAGGTTGTCCAGCTCGACGCCGAGACCCTGCAGCTGGGAACGCGAGTCCTCGAGCCGCTCTTCGACGTAGCGCATCGAATCCGCCAGCGCGACCTTGGCCACCGGGTCCAGCTCGAGGCGGCGGTTCACGATAACGTGGGCGAGCTGCGGCCCGAGCAGACCCGAGAGGTTGCGCTCGATGCGTTCGCGCAGGCGGCGCAGTTCGGCGGTGCGGCGCTCGTTGGGACCCAGACCGAGATCACTGAGCGCCTGGTCGACCTCGCGATCGGCCATCTCCTGGCCCAGCGTCTCCGCCAGGCCGGCGCGAAACTCGGCGGTCGATCTGGCGGCCACCACACCGGACAGCGGCATCATGGTCTCGGCGCAGCAGGCGCGCGCCGCCTCCACTTCACCCGGTGACTGGCGCGTCAGCAGCGAGATCAGTACGAACAGACCGCCGTTTACGGTCAGGGTCGCGAAGGTCGCGAAGGCCCACTTGTTCATCCCGCTGGCGGTGATCAGATTCGGCACGCCCAGGTCGGTGATCAGGATCCCGGAGCCGTACAGCAGCGGCGCCACCAGCAGCAGCGACCAGACGACGATGCCGCCGAGCAGGCCGCTGATGAAGCCGCTGCGGGTCGCGCGCCGCCAGTAGAGCAGCCCGGCGATACCCGGCAGGAACTGCGCGACCGCGACGAAAGAGATCAGGCCGAGTTCGACCAGTCCCTGGCTGTGCTCCAGTCCGGTGTAGAAGCCGTAGCCGGCCATGATGATCAGGCCGATCATCAGCCGGCGTCCCCAGAGTATCCAGCGGTAGAGATTCATCGCCGGGTCGGGATAGCTGGCCGGCAGCAGCAGGTGATTCAGGCTCATCGAGGCCAGCGCGATGCTGGTGACGATGACCATTGCACTGGCGGCCGACAGACCGCCGATGAAGGCCAACAGCGAAAGCCAGGAGGGGCCGTCGGTCAGCGTGATACCGAGGACGTAGTAGTCGGGATTGATGCCGAGTTCGAGGCGTTGCCCGGCCCACAGGATGACCGGAATCGAGATGTTGAGCAGCAGCAGAAAAATCGGCATTGCCCAAGTGGCAGTGCGTAGACCCCGTGGGTCCAGGTTCTCGGCAAACAGCATGTGAAACTGGCGCGGCAGCAGAAAGGCCGCAGCGAACGACAGGAAGACCAGTGCGGCCCAAGGGCTTTCGTTGACCGGGCGATAGAGTGCCTCGAGCGCCTCTGGGTGGATATCCAGCCATTGCTCGAGTCCCTGCGGCCCATCGAACAGCCTGAACAGCGCATAAGTACCGATCAGCAGCAACACCAGCAGCTTGATCAAGGATTCGAACGCGATGGCGACGACAAGGCCGCGGTGCTTCTCGCGGGGCGAAATATGCCGCGCGCCGAACAATACGCCGAACAGTATCAGGGTGGCGCAGAACACCAGCGCGATGATGTTGGGGGGCACCTCATTACTGAGCACGCGCAGCGACTCGGTCACTGCCTGCACCTGCAGCGCGATATAGGGCATGGTGCCGACCAATATGAACAGCGTCACGAGCACGCCGGCTGCTTGACTGCGATAGCGAAACGCCAGTAGGTCGGCCAGCGAGGTCAGCTGATACTCTCGGCTGAGGCGCAGGATGGGTCGCAGCAGTACCGGGCTGAGTACGAAGGTCAGCGTCGCGCCGATATAGATGGTCAAAAACAACAGGCCGTTATGGGCGGCAAAGCCGACGCTGCCATAGTAGGTCCAGGAGGTCGCGTAGACACCGATCGACAGCGTGTAGGTCAGCGGATGCGAGGCAACCCGTGCCGGGATGAGACCGCGGTCTGTTGCATAGGCGAGCAGGAACAAGACCAGCAGGTAGACGAAGCCGGTGGCGAACAGTGTGGCCAGTTCATGGCTCATCAGAGTCATCCCGCCGGTGGATCAGTGCCGCCCCCAGAATCACCAGTAGCCACAGCAGATAGGGTGTCGTCCAGCCGATGCCCGGTATGGCCCACCAGTCGGCGACCGGGCTGACGAAGAACAGCAGAAGCAGCGCGCCGAGAATGAGGGCGAGTTCGTTGCTGATCGGGAACCGTGGTGGGAGCATATCGAGAGCCTAGCAGTACCATTGTGTTACTAAAAGTAACGCGTCGACCGGGTATCTGTCGCGGCGTGCTTTAATAACCGGCAACGACAAGCATCCGCACACTCGATCGGAGAGGCTTCATGAACCCGGAGAAGGTGGTTTTCGGTTTTTTCATCGTCCTGGCGCTGACGCTGAATTTTGGTTTCTTCGTCGGTGAGATCGAGAATCCTGACCACCATCACGTGTACGAACTGTTCGCGGTGATCGTCGTCAACCTGATTGCCACGGTGCTCAAGTTCGGCGACCGCAGCCAGATGGGCGCGCTGCTCCTGGCCACCAGCCTGGTCGCCATACTGCAGTTGATCGCCGCCGCCGTGGTATGGACCTTCGCCGTGCATGTCGTGGATAGCGGTCTGACGCCGGTGGTGATGGCGAGCATCGTCTCACTGTCGGGCGGCGCGATGCTCGCCAACGTGATCTCCGTGGTCCTGCTGATTATCGAGACCATCATGCTGCGTCGCTGATCGGCCGGCTGCTCGGGCGCATGGAAAGCATCGTCTTCCTGATCCTGCGCCGCATGCGTCAGCCGCTGCTGACGCTGTTGGTCGTGTACGCCGTCTCGATCAGCGGTCTGACCTTGATCCCGGGGCGCGACGCCGACGGCAGCGTCTGGTACATGAGCATCTTCCATGCGTTCTATTTCGTCAGCTACATGGCGACCACCATCGGTTTCGGCGAGATTCCCCACGCCTTCTCCGACGCCCAGCGTCTCTGGGTGAGCCTTTCGCTCTACGCCTCGGTGATCGCCTGGATCTACGCATTCGGCACCATTCTGGCCTTGGTGCAGGATCGCACCTTCCAGGAGGCCCTCGCCGAGTACCGCTTCGCCAGACGCATCCGCGCCATGCGTGAGCCCTTTCATCTCGTATGTGGTTATGGCGAGACCGGGACGGCACTGGTGCATTCGCTTACCCAGCGCGGTCAGCATGCGGTAGTGATCGATATCGACGAGGCGCGCACCAGCATCATCCAGCTGCAGGAGCTGCGCGAATTCGTCCCAGCGCTGCACGGCGATGCCGCGGTCACGCGCTATCTCCAGGAGGCGGGGTTGCAGCACAGCTGCTGTGCCGGCGTGGTTGCCTTGACCGACGATAACGAGGTCAACTTGAAGGTCGCGATCACCGCCAAGTTGCTCAACCCCCAGATCAAGGTGATCAGCCGCGCTGATTCTCACGATATCGAGGCCAATATGGCGTCGTTCGGGACCGACCATATCGTGGACCCCTTCGACACCTTCGCGGCCCATCTGGCAGTCGCCTTTCAGGCGCCTTGTCTGTACCTGCTGCAGCGCTGGCTGACCGGCCGCGAGGGTGCGATATTGAGCGAGCCCGTGTATCCACCGCGGGACGGGCATTGGATCGTTTGCGGCTATGGGCGATTCGGCAAGGCCATTTGCCGGCGGCTGAAGGGTGAGGGCGTCGAGGTCGTCGTGATCGAGGCCAGGCCGCAGGTCACCGGGCAGCCGGACACCAAGCTGGTGACCGGTGTCGGCACCGAGGCCGAGACACTGCTGGAGGCCGACATCGAGAATGCCGCCGGGCTGGTGGCTGGCACCGACAACGATGCGAACAACCTTTCCATCGTGATGACGGCACGTGAACTCAATTCGACGGTGTTCGCCGTGGTGCGGCAGAACCAGGCCGACAATCACGACATCATTGCCGCCGTGGATGCCGACATGGTGATGCATCCCAGCGCAATTATCGCCGACAAGATTCGGGTGCTGCTGGCGACACCCATGTTGTACGAATTCATCTCGCTGGCGCTCTACCAGGATGAGAGCTGGGCCTGTGAGCTGGCGAGCCGGGTCATCGCTCTGGTGGGCGATGAGGTGCCGGAGACCCGCGAGTGGTCCCTCGATCAGGGCCAGGCGAGCGCGCTCCAGGACTACCTGACGCAGGGTGGCCAGTTCAGTGTCGCCGACCTGTTGCGCGACCCCTGGCAGCGCGAGCGCGAGTTGAACGCGATTGTGTTGCTTATCCGACGGCGCAACGACCGCATGCTGCTGCCGGATCTGCAGGATGCGCTCAAGGCTGGCGACCGCCTGTTGATCTGCGGCGATCGCGCCGCCTTCACCCGCATGCAGTGGACGGTTTCGCACCGGCATACCCTGGACTACGTGAAGACCGGACGCGACGTCCCGCAGAGTTGGCTGTGGCGTCGTCTGGCGCAGCGCCAGCGCGGTTAGCCGGGCTCGCCCAAGCCTCGGTGGCGGCGCTGCCCGATCCTCGAATCGCTGTGCTGATGGCGACCCAGGTGGGCATCGCATCGTTTACAATCTTGACGGAAGCCCGCCGTGAATGGTCCGGTAAAACGGAGGATCGCGCGGTACCCAACCCACCACCGATGCCGGCGTCTGCAGACGCCACGAGGAAGAAGCGAATGAGAATACTCACCCTTTCCATGGCCCTGGTCCTCGCCTTGACCGGTGCGGCCCAGGCAGGCAGCAAAAAAGAGATCGAAAAGCCGCCGTTCGACGAGACGATCGCCAGACAGATGATCGACAACAGTATCCAGCGCTTCGAACTGGCCGAAGGTGTCAGCGTCGACGATGCGATCGCGTCGATGCAGCTTCGGGCCAATATGCGCAATTTCAAGATGGTGGCCGATCTGCCTTTGTCAGAACAGGTCCAGGCCATGGGTCAGGATGCGAACTATATGCGCATCCTGGCGTTCTGCGACGCGCTGATCGCCAAAAAGATGGTCGAGTACAACATCATTTTCGCCGGCTTCCTCCCGTGTCGCATTGCGGTGCTGGAAGACGGCGATGGTAAGGGTTGGATAGTGACCATGAACATGGACATGATGCTGCACGCTGTCGACCTGCCGGAGGACCTGCAGCCGCTGGCGCAGCAGGTGCGTGACACCATCTACGATATCGTCGACGCCGGGGTGAACGGCGACCTGTGAACCATGTCCGTCTTATGTCGAAAAAACCGGCCCCGAGCGGCCGGTTTTTTGACGCGAGTTACTGATCTGGGCCAACTTTTCCGCGAAAAAGCCTCCCATTGTCGGCAATCTTCTGTGGAATACTTTTTCTGGAAACTTGGCGCTAACGACAAGACCAAGACGCCGGTAATCGGGGCAGATGCAGTGTTACTTCGGATCGGCCTCGATCAACGATTGCGCAAGGCAGTTTCCCGTACCCGCCTCGCGGCGTCGCGAACCTGCACCGCAAACACCAGAGAAGATACCTTCTGGAGGAGAGGGCCATGGCACATATCGTCGTCCTTGGCGCCGGCACTGGGGGCATGCCGGCTGCTTACGAGCTGCGCGATGAACTCGGCAGCCAACACGAGGTCACCGTCGTCAACGAGCGTGACTATTTTCAGTTTGTCCCATCCAATCCCTGGGTGGCGGTCGGCTGGCGCGATCGCAACAGCATCACCTTTGACATCCGTCCGCATCTCGAGCGCAAGGGCATCAACTTTGTCGCCAAGCGCTGCGAAAAGATCGATACGACCGGCAACAGCCTGGTCTTCGAGGACGGCGAGACCCTGGGCTATGACTATCTCGTTATCGCGACCGGCCCGCGACTGGCCTTCGAAGAGGTCGAAGGAGCGGGTCCGCATGGCGGTCATACGCACTCGGTCTGCACCATTGACCATGCGGAGGCCGCCTACGAGCAGTACAAGGCACTGCTGGATGATCCGGGCCATGTCGTGGTTGGTGCAATGCCGTTTGCCTCCTGCTTCGGTCCCGCCTATGAGTTTGCGTTCATCATGGACGCCGATCTGCGTAAACGGAAGCTGCGCGACCGCGTGCCCATGACATTCATCACCTCCGAGCCCTATATCGGCCATCTCGGTCTTGGCGGGGTAGGTGATTCCCAGGGCATGCTCGAGAGCGAGATGCGTAACCATCACATGAAGTGGATCACCAATGCCAAGGTCACCAAGGTCGAGGCAGGGAAGATGTATGTCGAGGAGTTCGACAACGCGGGCAACAAGGTCAAGGACCATGAGGTCGAGTTCAAGTTCTCGATGATGCTTCCGGCGTTCAAGGGGGTGGATCCGGTAATGAACGTCGAGGGACTGTGCAATCCGCGCGGCTTCGTGTTCGTCGATGATTACCAGCGCAATCCGACGTATCCGAACATCTATTCCGCCGGGGTCTGTATCGCTATACCCCCGGTAGAGGCCACTGCGGTGCCCACCGGTGCACCGAAGACCGGCTACATGATCGAGTCGATGGTCTCGGCGATTGTGCACAATATCAGCAACGAACTGGAGGGCCGAGAGCCCGATCAAAAGGCGACCTGGAACGCCATCTGTCTCGCGGATATGGGGGACACCGGGGCCGCGTTCGTCGCGCTGCCCCAGATCCCGCCGCGTAACGTCGCCTGGATGAAGAAAGGCAAGTGGGTGCACATGGCGAAGATCGCTTTCGAAAAGTACTTCATTCGCAAGATGAAGAAGGGCACTTCCGAGCCGGTCTATGAGAGGTACATCTTGAAGATGTTGGGGATCAACCGGCTCAAATAGGCGATTGCGGACCCCGCGCAAAGCGCGGGTAAGTCCAGGCCGCCGTTTGCTATGCTATCAGCGGTTTTCGAGCAAGCGGCGGGTACCCCAGCGATGAGTCTTTCCAAGATCCAGCGACATCGTACGATCCCGGTACGCGTCGGCAAGGTACAGGTCGGCGGTGATGCGCCCATCGTGGTCCAGTCGATGACCAACACCGACACCGCCGACGTCGCCGGTACCGTCGCCCAGGTCGCAGATCTCGCCCGCGCCGGTTCGGAGCTGGTACGGATCACGGTCAATAAC
>JASFJQ010000071.1:0-8360 GCA_050121305.1 Chromatiaceae bacterium | reverse complement strand
AGGCGGCCGTGTGATCGGCACCGCGGTAGGGCCCGGTCACCATGCGCAAATACTCGTCATGGTCACGATCGAAATAGTGTTTGCGAAACCTTTCCAGGCGCGAGCCCTGAGTCTCGGCGAGCATGCGCGGGTACCAGAAATAGCCGCCGAAGACCTCGTCCGCCCCCTGCCCCGACTGCACGACCTTGATGTGCTTGGAGACCTGTTCGGAGAGGAGAAAAAAGGCCACGGCGTCCTGACCGAACATCGGCTCGGCCATCGCGTCGACCGCCTCGGGCAGGCGTTTGAGTACCTGCTCGTTGGGTACCAGAAACTTGTGGTGAATCGGCCGATAGCGTTCGACCACTTGATCCGAGTATTCGAATTCGCTGCCCTTTTCCTCAGGCTGATCCTCGAACCCGACCGAAAAGGTGTGGAAGTCCCGAACCCCGATCTCCGCCAACAACGCGACCAGCAGACTGGAATCCAACCCGCCCGACAGCAACACCCCGACCGGCACATCCGCGACATCATTGCGTCGACGCACGGCCTCCAGCAGGGCATGGTGCGTTGCGTCGACCCAATCTTGTTCGCTGGCGGGCTGGTGACCGCGGGTTGCATCCAGGTCCCAGTAACGTTTCAGTTTTTGCCCGCCGTCCGCCAGAATCGTCAGGCTATGCGCCGGCTCGAGCTTGCGCACGCCACGCAAAATGGTCGTTGGTGCGGGAATCACTGCATGCAGCGTAAATTGGAAATGCAGGCCGACCGGATCGATCGCGGTGTCGATACCGCCGCCGGCCAGCAGCGCCTGGGTGTTGGAGGCGAACCGAAATCGCTCGGCGTTCAGTGCATAGTAGAAGGGTTTGATACCGAAACGGTCACGCGCCGCGAACAGGCACTGTCGGGCTCCATCCCAGATCGCGAACGCAAACATCCCGTGCAGATGCGCGGCGCAGTCATCGCCCCATTCGCGATAGGCCTTGAGGATGACCTCGGTGTCGCCGTCGGAGACGAAGCTGTATCCCTTCGACTTGAGCTCGGCGCGCAGCTCGCGGTAATTGTAGATGGCGCCGTTGAACACCAGGCTGAGTTCGCCATCGATCATCGGCTGATGCGAGCGGCTCGACAGATCGATAATCGACAGGCGTCGATGACCCAGGGCCACCTGCTGCGCATACCAGGTGCCCGCGTCATCCGGTCCACGCCGCTCCAGTGCCGGTAACATGCGCTCGATCAGGCCGGGCGCTATCGCCGTCCCGTCCAGGCGCAGCTCACCGCAGATGCCGCACATGCTAGCGAGCGCCGGGCGACGACCGTCGGCCGCAGGCCTCAGGTCGCGGGGTCAGCGGGCGGATTGTCGCGGTCTGGCTGTAAGGTCCCATGTCAGTACATCCCCGCGGTCAGCGTGTTGGCTCCGAACGCGTGATCATAGCGCCGATCGACCTGGCCGACGGGGCCGACAGGCTGCCCCCGGGCCCTCAGCTCTCGGCCTTGCCATAGCCACCGCCCCCGGGTGTCTCGACGCGCAGCCGATCGCCGGGGCGCAGCTCACCCTCGCATTTCGCTGGCAACGGCCGGCCGTTGAGCATATTGACCCCCGGCTTGGCATCCCCTCCCCCCGCGCTGCCCCAGGGCGCACGTCGGCGCCGCTCGGTCAACAGCGTGAAGTGCGCCGCGCCCAAAAACTCGAACTCCCGCACCAGACCGTCGCCACCGCGACGCGCGCCGGCACCGCCAGACCCGCGACGCAGCTGATATCGCAGCACGCGCAGCGGAAGACGACTCTCCAAGACCTCGACCGGGGTATTCAGGGTATTGGTCATGTGTGTCTGTCGGCCGTCCAGGCCGCCGCCATGGCGACCAGCGCCCATGCCGCCGCCGATCGTCTCGTAATAGTCCCAAGCGGCCCCAGGGCCGGCACTACCCATCGCCAGATTGTTCATGCTGCCATGGCTGGCGGCCGGCACGCGATCCGGGATGGCCTGAGCGAGCGCACCCAGCACGACGTCGACCACGCGCGTGCTGGTCTCCACATTGCCGGCCGCCACCGCGGCGGGTTTGCGGGCGTTGAGAAGACAGCCCGGCGGCGCATACAGCCCGATCGGCCGGAAGGCACCGGCGCAGGCCGGCGTCTGCGGCGGCATCAGGCATCGAAACACGTAATAGACCGCCGCGGCCGCGACGGCGAGTGGGCAGTTGACGTTGCCACGGACCTGCGCCGCGGTACCCCTGAAGTCCGCAAGCACCTGTTGGCCGGTCACCTCCAGCGTAAGGCAGATCGGTATATCGCGATGTCCCTGGCCGTCATCGTCGAGATAGTCGGTAAACCGGTAGGTCCCATCGGGTATGTCGCTGAGCGACTCACGGACCAGACGCTCGGCATAGGCATTCAACGCCGTAATCGCGTCGGCGAAGATCGCGCTGCCGTAGCGCGCAATCAGCTCACCGAGACGCGCTACGCCGGCGCGATTGGCGGCGACCTGGGCGGCGAAGTCACCGCCCGCTTCGGCACTGTTGCGGGTCGCCGCCGTGACCCGCCGCAGCTGTTCCGCGTCGATCACATTGCCGCGGACCAGAAGAGTGGGTTCGATCACCAGCCCCTCTTCGTCGAGGTGGGAGGAGATCGGCATAGACCCGGGCGACGCCGCACCAATATCCGCATGATGCGCCCGGTTGACGACAAAGGCCTGCAGCCTGCCGTCCGCGAAAATCGGCGCAATCAGCGTTACGTCCGGCAGATGTGTGCCACCGAGGTAGGGATCATTGAGCATCACCTGATCACCCGGCTGCCAATCCCTACCGGCAACGATATCCCGCATCGCAAAGGCCATGCTGCCGAGATGCACCGGGATGTGTGCCGCCTGCGCACACAACTGACCCGATGCGTCGAACACCGCGCACGAGAAATCCAGTCGATCGCGAATATTCGGTGAGAAGGCGGCATTGCGCAGCACTAGCCCCATCTCCTCGCATACGGCATCGAGCCGACTGGCAAAGATACTCAGGCTCGCGGGGGTCATCTACTCCTCGCCTCTGCTCTCGATTAGGTCCGCCACCTTAGGCAAAAAGGTCGCCGCCCATCCAGCGTTTTCTGCGCCGCGGCCGCCGAACCGCGATTTGCCCAGACCGATGCGGGCCGCATAGAATTCGCCACGCCTGGCATCCACAAGACCTCCAGCGGAGTCCGCCCGATGAGAATTTTGAAAAACCCGTGGCAGACCGCTGGCGCAGGTATCGTCCTGGCCCTGATCCTGAACGTTCTGCTCGGGGGTGGCGGTGGTATCAACGGTCTGCAGATTGTCACCTGGATCCATGTGGTATTCGGCACTATGTGGATCGGGCTCCTCTACTACTTCAATTTCGTGCAGGCGCCTGCGGTCAACATCGCGCTCGCCGATGGCGAACCCGGACCGGCGGCGATCGACAAGTACGTCGCGCCGCGGGCCCTGCTGTACTTCCGCTGGGCCGCACTGCTGACCTGGCTGACCGGCCTGAGCGCGCTGGCGCAGCTCGGCGGCGGCATTCAAGGCATTGTCGACGCCTTTCTGCTGCGCAACGGCATGGCCGTGATTGGCATGGGCTCCTGGCTGGGAACTATCATGTTATTCAATGTCTGGGTGCTGATCTGGCCGAATCAACAGAAAATCCTCGGTCTGATCCCGGCCACGGCAGAAGCGGTGGCCCGGGCCAGAGTGACGGCGCTGAACGCATCGCGCATCAACACCCTGCTGTCGATCCCGATGCTGATGGCCATGACGGGCTATATGCACGGGCTGCCCTTTTGACGGACCCACCCGCGCTTGTCAGCGGCCGCGCGTAAAGACAGAGCCGGCTGGCGATGTCGCACTTCCGCATCTGCCGCGCGGTTGAAAGCGTCATCGTCAAGTCCCTAGAATCCTTATCCACGAAGGTGGGAGAACCCCCACTCACCAAGCCGACCAAGGAGCTTTCAGATGGCGCACGAACTACCCGCCCTGCCGTACGCGATGAACGCGCTCGAGCCCGTGATTTCTCAAGAGACGCTCGAGTATCACTACGGCAAACACCACAACACTTACGTCACCAACCTGAACAACCTGATACCGGGTACCGAGTTCGAGAACATGTCGCTGGAGGACATCGTTAAGAAGTCGTCGGGAGGCGTGTTCAACAACGCAGCCCAGGTATGGAATCACACCTTTTACTGGAACTGCCTCAGCCCGAACGGCGGTGGCGAGCCCAGCGGCGCGTTGGCCGATGCGATCGGCAGTGCCTTCGGTTCCTTCGAGGAGTTCAAGGCGGCCTTCAGCAAGTCCGCAGCGACCAACTTTGGGTCCGGATGGACCTGGCTGGTAAAGAATCCCGATGGTAGCGTTGAGATCGTCAACACATCCAATGCCGCCACGCCGATTGCCGAAGGCAAGACTGCGCTGCTGACGATCGATGTCTGGGAACACGCTTACTATATCGACTACCGCAACGCGCGCCCGAAGTATCTCGAGGAGATCTGGAAGATCGTCAACTGGAACTTCGTGTCAAGCAACTACGCCGCCTGAGGCCAGCGCTCTTCGCAGATACGGACCCGGCCTCGGCCGGGTTTTTCGTCCCCGGTGCGCGACTTGCCAGGGACGGCAACACTTGCTAAATTTCCGCCTTTGCCGCGCCGAGCGCGCGCAAAGCGGTGGAGGTGGTCCCCGTTGCCCCGGGGCTGCCTCTTTGTTTTTTAAGGCGCGGATAGCTTGCCGTCGATTTCGTCCCTGGACCACCGAGCACGCCTTTTCCCCAAAGGCGAGATCAGCCGATGACCCACTCCCTGATGACCACCTACCGACGTCTTCCCGTGACATTTGCGCATGGTGAAGGTGCGCTGTTGTGGGATACCGACGGCAAGGAGTATCTCGATGCGCTGAGCGGGATCGCGGTATGCAATCTGGGACACGCCCATCCCAAGGTGACCGCGGCGCTCTGCGACCAGGCCGGTCGCCTGGTGCATACCTCGAACATCTACAACATCGCCGCGCAGGAAGCGCTGGGTGATGTCCTCACCGGATTCGCCGGGATGGAGTCCGTGTTTTTCGCCAATTCTGGCGCCGAGGCCAACGAGGCCGCGATCAAGCTCGCGCGGTTGTATGGCCACCGCAAGGGTATCAAGTCGCCGGCGATCGTTGTGATGGAAAACAGCTTCCATGGCAGGACCCTGGCAACGCTGAGTGCCACCGGCAACCGCAAGGTGCAGGCGGGTTTCGAACCCTTGGTACAAGGTTTCGTCCGCATTCCCTATGGAGATCTCCAGGCACTGCAGACGGTGGCAGACCACCAGCCAGATGTCGTCGCTGTATTGATCGAACCGATTCAAGGAGAAGGCGGTATCAACCTGCCCCCTGCCGACTTTCTTCCGGGCGTGCGTGAAATTTGCAGCACCAAGGGCTGGCTGATGATGCTGGATGAGATCCAGACCGGCATGGCGCGTACCGGCAGGCCCTTCGCCTATCAGCACTACGATCTCAAGCCCGATGTCATGACGGTCGCCAAGGCCCTCGCCAACGGCGTCCCCATCGGCGCCTGTGTCGCACACGGCGAAGCAGCCGGGCTTTTCTCACCGGGGAACCACGGCTCGACCTTCGGCGGCAACCCGCTGGCCTGCGCCGCGGCACTGGCAGTATGCGAGGTCATCGATGAGGAGCGTCTATGGGAAGCCGCCGAAAATCTGGGACAGCGTATTGTCGGCGGCTTGCATGAGGCGCTGGCCGATGTCAGCGGCGTGATTGAGATCCGTGGCCAGGGTCTGATGATCGGCATCCAGCTCGACCGGCCATGTGGCGATCTGGTTGGCGCGGCGCTGCGTAACGGCCTGTTGATCAATGTGACGGCCGAGACCGTGATCCGACTACTGCCGCCGCTGATCATGAGCGAGGCACAGGCCGATCTGCTCATCGCCAAACTCAGCGTCCTGGTGGCTGATTTTCTCGCCCACCACTGAATTCGCCGCGCGAGGTCAAGGTATGACGAAACCCGAGAAACCCCGGCATTTCCTTACCCTGATGGACCTCAGCCCCGCGGAATTGCGGGGTCTGATCGCGCGTGCCAATGAACTCAAGCAGCTGCAGCGCACCGGGAAGCGGCATACGCCGCTGCAAAGCAAGGTGCTGGCGATGATCTTCGAAAAGAGTTCCACACGGACCCGGGTTTCGTTCGAGGCCGGCATGGCCCAGCTGGGCGGCTCTGCGATGTTTCTTTCGCCGCGCGATACTCAACTTGGCCGCGGCGAACCTATTGAAGACACCGCGCGTGTGTTGTCGCGCATGGTCGACTGCGTGATGATCCGAACCTTCGCGCACAGTGACGTCGAGACCTTCGCAGCGCACTCGCAAGTGCCGGTCATCAATGGCCTGACCGACCGCTGCCACCCCTGCCAACTCCTGGCAGATATGCAAACCTACGTCGAACATCGCGGTGACATCGCAGGCAAGACCGTAGCCTGGGTCGGCGACGGCAACAATATGTGTCACTCCTACATCGAGGCCGCGCAACAGTTCGATTTCAGTCTGCGCATCGCCTGCCCGGAAGGCTACGATCCGGAAACGGCTATGCTTGAGACGGCGGGTCCGCGCTGCGAGATCATCCGCGACCCGCAGCGTGCCGTGGCCGACGCAGACCTGGTGGTAACCGACACCTGGATCAGCATGGGTCAAGAAGAAGAGAAGGCGCGTCGCGAGAAGGCCTTCGCCGGCTACCGAGTCGATCGGCCGATGATGCAGCATGCCGCACCCGACGCGCTGTTCCTGCATTGCCTGCCCGCCTACCGCGGCAAAGAGGTCACGGCAGACGTCCTCGACGCACCGGACAGCGTGGTGTGGGACGAGGCGGAGAACCGCCTGCATGCGCAAAAGGCCCTGCTCGAGTTTCTGCTTCATCCATGAACCGCCGGCTCCAGTCAAACATCAGCGATGCCACTGCTCAAGGTTGAAGATGTCAGCGCCGGCTATGGCGCCGCACACGTCATCCAGTCGCTGACGTTTCTTGTGAACCGGGGCGAAATCGTCAGTCTGCTGGGGCCGAGCGGTTGCGGCAAGACCACCGCATTACGTGCGATAGCGGGTTTCGAACCGATCAGCAGGGGCCAGATCCTCATCGCTCAGAAGCCGGCCTCGGCGCCCGGCATGACGATACCCCCCGAGCAGCGCTCGATCGGCATGGTGTTTCAGGATTTCGCGCTGTTCCCACACCTGACGGTCGCCGACAATATCGCATTCGGGCTGCGCAAGTTGGCGGCTGTCGACCGCCGGGTCCAGGTGCGGCACCTGCTCGATGCGACCGGACTCGGCGGCATGGGCGAACGCTATCCGCATGAACTGTCCGGCGGCCAGCAGCAGCGGGTCGCCCTGGCCCGGGCATTGGCACCAAGACCGACCCTGCTGCTGATGGACGAGCCCTTCTCCAATCTCGACGTCGAACTGCGCGAGCGGCTGAGCGTCGAGGTGCGCGACCTGCTGAAGTCGGAGGGCATAAGCGGCATCCTGGTGACGCACGACCAACATGAGGCATTCGCGGTCTCGGACAAGGTCGGGGTAATGCGCGACGGCCGAATTCTGCAGTGGGACACGCCATACAACCTGTACCATCAGCCCAACGAGCGTTTCG
This sequence comes from Chromatiaceae bacterium, assembly GCA_050121305.1. Classification (GTDB taxonomy): domain Bacteria; phylum Pseudomonadota; class Gammaproteobacteria; order Chromatiales; family Chromatiaceae; genus Thiosocius. The sequence goes on along the minus strand of JASFJQ010000071.1, from coordinate 761 downwards.
TCGCGGATTTCATTGGTCAGGGGCGCTTCATCCCGGGCATCGTCCGCACCCCGCAGGCGTTCGAGACCGAGCTCGGCCTACTGCAAGGCAACCGTGCCTGCAGTCAGTCGATCGGCACCAAGGTGGAGATACTGATCCGGCCCGACGATCTGGTGCCAGACGACAACGGCGTGATCGAAGCCAAGGTAAGAGACAAGGCGTTCAAGGGTGCGGAAATCCTCTACACACTGGAATTGCCGACCGGAACCCGCCTACTATCGCTGTTTCCGAGTCATTATGATCACCATCTCGGCGACACAGTGCGCGTCAGGATGGATGCAGAGCATTTGATCTGCTTCCCCGGCTAATACTTCAGAAGTACGGAATCGATATCAGTGAAGAAAATCGTCACGTTTTGTCTCATGCTTCTCAGCGCTCCGCTGTTCGCGCAAACAGCTTATGTCACCGATGAGTTCAAGATAACGCTGCGCAGCGGCGAGAGTGCGACACACCGTATTCTGCGCATGCTGCCTACCGGCGAAAGTGTTACCGTGCTGTCGAGCAACGCCGATACCGGGTACAGCAAGGTCCGAACCAGCGGCGGTGCCGAGGGCTTCGTGCTTACCCGACAGCTGGTGGATCGACCGGTCGCACGGGACCGGCTGGCGGCTGCCGAGGCCGAGGTCAAGGCCCTCAAAGCGGCCCCCGGCGAACTCAGCAGCCGCTTGGCCCAGTTGCTCGAAAAGCACAAGGCGCTGATGCGGGAACACGAAGAGCTGCAG
>JASFJQ010000070.1:0-8388 GCA_050121305.1 Chromatiaceae bacterium | reverse complement strand
TGCTGAGACCCAGGACTACGTGGGTCGCATCCTGGAGCGCTACGGCAGCGCCGCTACCGATAATTCATTAATTTAGCCCGCCCGCAGCCTGTCGAACTGGACCGTTAGCCGGGGATTAGCAGCCCAACAGCGTTTGGTCCGAGAGGCTGCTAGCCTGCATATCTCACCGATTGGCTACTGCGCGCCTGATACCGAATCAGTAACGCCCATGCTGGTGGGTGATGTAGTTCGACATCTCGACGAACTGGGCATTCATCTTGCCCAGGATACGATGCGCCGCACGCACTACCGCGCGCATCACCTGATAGACGATCTGTGGATCTTTTTCGAGTAGCTGTTCGAGATCCTTGCGATCGAGCTCGATGAGCTCGCAGCGCGCCAGTGCACGGATGCCGGCACTGTGCGGTACGCCATCGACGAAGCCGAGAATACCCGCCATATCGCCGGCATGCAGCAGCTGCAGTGTGACCGAATCGCCCGCGCCCGTGGGTTTGATCACCTCGAGGCTGCCACTGGAGACGACGTACAGCGTCTCGTCCACGTGCCCCTCCTCGAGCAGCATGGTGCCGGTCTCTAGGCCGACCGCGCCAGCGACCTCCGCCAGCAAGCGACACTGCGTATCGTCGAGGTCGATGCCCAATGGCGATTCGCGAATCGCCCTGGCGCTAACAATGGTCGTTTCGGTGTTGGATTCCATGGCGTCCCCCTTTGTTCGTTGCGTCCAGGCTCATTATAGTGAAAGCATCGCAACGTCCCACTGAGCCAAATCAGCCATACTCGCTGGGCCTCAAGTTCGGTAGGGCCCGCCGGTCAGCGATTTTCGATCAGTGTGAGTAGCGGGAGGCTAAGGTAGGCGAGCGCCGCTACCGCGATAAGCCCGGTGAAGCCGATCTCACTGGCAACCAGCGGGGCACCTGCGGCGCTGATCACAGACATGCAGCCGTTGATGCCCCATGCCCACGGGACCAATCGTGCGGTGTCCTTGCCCAAGGCCCGCAGTCCGGTCGGAAAAGGCAGCCCCATGGCAAAGGCCAGCGGCGCCATCAACAGCACCACGATGCCGAGCCGCCCGATCAGCGGCAGCGACGCCATCTCGTTCAGCAAGTCCGGCAAGAACAGCACGTAAACCAGGCTCAGGATCACAATCACCGTCACCGCCCCGACCAGCAACCTGCGTTCACGCCCCGTGCGCCCCTGCGACCAGAGGCTGCCCAGGCCGGCGAACACCAGGAACGCCACCAGCACCGCCGTCGTCGCATAGACAGGGTGGCCCAGGAACCGTTGCAGACGTTCGATCCAAGCAATCTCAATGAACAGGAAGGCCAGCCCCAGCAGGCCAAAATAGGCCAGGGTATGTAGCTGCCGACGGGCCCCAAGCGGCGGCCCCGGGGCGTGCCTCACCCAGGCCAGCGGGACCAGTATCAGCAGGGCGCTGATCAGTGTGGCCAACGACACCGTCGCGGTGGCGACATATAGACCAGTGTCGAGTTGCGCGAGATCGGCGCGGTCACCGCTCCTGACCGCCCCATACCATTCCGACCAGCGGGTAAAACGATACGGAAAGGGGCGATCGTCGACTGCCGGCGCAATCGCGAAGCGCCCATGAAATTCCGATGTCGGTTGGCGATCGCCGAGCAGCTCGGCCGCGCCCAGGTAATACTGGGCCTCATTGAGCTGTTGGAAACGATTGGCCTCTTCGGCCTCCATCTGGGGTAGCCACACGAGGTCGAAGCCGCGCGCCGCTGCGAACTGCCTAATCCTCGTCTGCTGCGCCACCGACAGCGCCTTATTGGCTATCAATAGGCTGAAGCGCTGCCAACCGCGCAGCATGGCGATATGAAGAGCGGGGTCTGGCACCCCGGTGTGCAGCAGGGCCGCACGCGCCGTGGCCAGCAAACGCAGTGATAGACGCGGTGGCGATCGCGTCGGCCCCTCGATGGCCACGAAACCGCCGCTGGCCAGATGCGCGAGATACTCGGTCATGGCCTCGTCGGTAAGATCGAAATCGCTCTTCATCGCATCCAACCCGGTCGGGTCCGCAGCGATCCGCAGCGCGATCAGGTCGAAGCGTTCCGGATTCCCCGTGAGGAAGGAACGTGCGGTCTGCAGGTGCCAAGCGACCCGGGGCGGTCTGCACAGATTGTCGTTTTCTTGCGCATAGGCGTCGCAGACGAGGGTGTGGAGTTGAGGGTTCGGCTCGACAGCGGCGACCTCGGAAGCGCCGAGGTGGAGCGCCTGCTGCACCGCGAGGCCGACCCCTGCATTGAGGACTGCGACCCGCGGCGCGTCGAGCAACGCATAAGGGAGTGCCGATATGAGATCGCCGAGATACGCGGCGTTGTCCGACTGCTGGCCGGGCTCGACCAGGGTGCCAATCGCGTCACCATCGAGGAACACCGCCAACTGCCGCGGCGGCAACGCGGTGGACTGCAGACTCAATCCGGGCGCCTGACGCGTTGGGACGGTGTCATTGCGTACCACGCTGATCGTTCCGGCGATGCCGCTGAACTCCGTATCCAGGCTCGCGCCGACGGTGGCCAGCGACTGCGCCAGATCCTTGTAGGCCGCCGGCTCAATGATCGGGCGGGCCCAGAAGACGGCGTTCAGTACTACAGCGACGCCGAGCAGCGTCACCCCGGCTGGGTGCCAGCCGCGAAGCCATGCGGCGATCACCGCGACCGCCAGACCGGCTATGCAGACCGCCAACAAGGTATCGGCCGGCGCGAGCAGCGCCAGGGCGAGCATCAAGGCGACCGCGCCCAAGCCGGCGCCGATCAGGTCATAGCCGTACAGTCGCGGGATCTGATCAGGGAAGCGCCACAAGGCCAGTCCGATACAGCTTGCCGCGGCAAAGAAGGGCAGGGCCAGTATCAAGAAGGTGCCCGCCAGATAGACGATCTGGTGCGCATCCCAGGTAAGCGCCAGCGGATCGAAAGGCAGGCGCTGAGCAATGGCGACGCAGGCGAGCGAGGAGACGCCGAACAACATCGAGCCGCCGACGAAGACCGCGTCGAAGTGGTTCTTGAGACGTTGCCCCAAGAGTGCGAGAAAGGTCCCGCTGGCGCCGTAACCCAGTAGTGCGAGACTGATCGCGGTCGCCACGAGATGGTGCCAATGCACTGTGGCGAAGATCCGGATCAACAAGATCTCATAGGTGAGCGCCGCAGCGGACAGCAGGCCGACGGCCACGAAGGGGGCACCATTGGCTGATTGTTGCATCGTCGCTGCGCTGCCCCGGTCGTCTGTCTGGACGTCAATGCTCTCCAGTGAGCGGCACAAAGACAACGGCCATCAATTCACGTGTGCGGATGGCACCCTGCTCATCGCGCGAGACCAGCACCAGTTTCTGGGTGAGATAGCGGCTCCCGATCGGAATGAGCATGCGACCGCCGGGTTTTAGCTGACGCAGCAGCGGCGGCGGTATATGGTCGCTGGCCGCGGTGACGATGACGGCGTCGAACGGCGCCTCTTCTTCCCAGCCGAAGTAACCGTCTCCGATGCGCGTTTTGACGTCGTCATGTCCCAGGCGGTCGAGGGTTTCCCGCGCGGACCGGCCAAGTTCTGGGACGATCTCGACGCTGAAGACATCGGCGCCGAGGGTATCGAGCACCGCTGCCTGGTACGCGGAGCCCGTACCCAGCTCGAATACCCGGTCGCCCGGTGTGATCTCGAGCAACTCGGTCATTATCGCAACGATCAGCGGTTGGGAGATGGTCTGGCCGTAGCCGATCGGCAATGGGCGGTTCTCATAGGCATAGGGCCGCTGGTCTTCAGGGACGAAGCGCTCCCGAGGCACTTTGCGCAAGGCCTTCGCCACCTCGGGGCTCAGGCGCGCGAAGCCGAGCTCGTCGCGCAACCGTAATATCTGGAATTCGACGTCGCCCCAAAGCGCCTCCCGCGCGCTTTCCAGCGACAACTGTTCTGCGATGGCGTCGCCGATCCCCAGCAGGAGTATCAGCAGCACGGTGCTCAGGCGATCGATTCTCGGCTTCACGAATCCCCCCTGTCGAACTGGCCCTCTACACAATATTGAACCCTTTCCAGCCTGCTGCAAGTTGGCCTGCGGTAATCCGGGCGTCGACCTTTTGCCAGCCGGTCACAGATGCGGGCTAACCCAGCGACAGAAAGAACAGATTGAACAGCAGGAGGCCGAGGCCAATGTACCCGAGCGCCTCGAACAACCGGTCCCAGCGGCGGCGTCGATTGCGAAACCTCGATGTCCACGCCCGAACGGCCCTGGTTTCCCCGGCCGAAAGATCGCCGTCGAGATAGATGCGTCGATGACTGAGATCGAGCGATTCGATTGCGCCGATAGCCTGCGGGAGTGCTACGCGGTACATATGGGTATCCAGATCGAGCAGGCGGCGCTTGAGTATTTCGTGCGTATGCATCAGCGCGGCCTCGCGGTCACTGAAGCGGGCAATGTATCGAATGCGCGGCACCCCCTGAGAGCCGGATGCGGTCTCCAGGGGCTCGCTGGTGACGAGTAGGTGCACGAGGCCGGGGCGGTCCCGATGCGTTTCAATCGAGAGGTAGCCAGATCTCACAGCTGCACCGGCACGGAAATGAGCGACGTCGCCCGTCAGCCGGCCGCGTCGTCGTCACTCTGCTGGGGCCAGAGACGGCGTACCACCTCGGTCCCCTCGGCCAGCGCATGGCAGGTGTTGATGAAGTCGGCGGGTGGCGCCACGCTGTCTTGCAGATGGTCCCCGGTCTCACCGCGCCAGGCATAGACGGTCTGCACCGCCGTGGTCGCCAGGGGGCCGAGCATCTCGAGCAGGTGAGTGCAGCCCCAGCGTCCGCCGAGCACCAGACGCACCTTGGCGGTCCAGCCAGGCTCAATGCGCTGGCCGACGAGCTTATGGAAACGGTCCGGAAAATCCGCGCAGCCAGGGTAGGGCGCCTGGACTGTCTCGGCATCGAGAGCCTGCACCACGAGATCGGCGTCCACTGTCATACGCAGCCACATCTCGTGCAGATGTTCCCCCGGGGCGATCTGGCCCCGCCCAAAGGTCTCCATCACCTCGGTGCGGGTGTCGACGAGGGTGCCCTCGATGTCCCAGAGGCCGTCTTCACGGCGGAATCCCTGGCATTGGATACGCCGGGTGTGTACCAGCTGGCGGTCTACAGTGGACTTGGTTGGCATTGTTTGAATAAGACAAAAATCAACAAGTTAAGTGCCATTATAGTGCACCGCACAATTTTTTTTGGTTTTAGGGCTTGACATTTCCCGCGGCTGACCGATATTGTGCATTGCAGCAATGTTGCACTGCACCAATTTCTTGGACCACTCGGGAGAGACCGACATGCAAAATGAGTATTTAGACATGGTAAACAAGTTCAATGCCAATTTCCTCGCTTCCGCGAAGCGTCTGGGTGACCTCAACCTGAAGACCTTTGAAAAGCTCGCCGCCAAGCAGGCCGAGATCATCAACGACTGCCTGGAGTCGACCACGAAACAGTACGAGGTACTGGCCACGTCGAAGGATTACAAACAGGCAATGGCTGCGCAGAGCGAACTCTTCAAGGGCTGCAACGAAAAGATGGTCGGCAGCATGCGCGAGGCCGCCGAGCTGATGGCTTCGGTCCGCGAGGAGTACAGCACTATGGTCGAAGAGGCCGTCAAGCAGGCCAGCGATAGCGTCGAAGAGGCGACCGCTATGGCGACAAAAAAGAAGGCCGCCTGAGTGCCGGTACGGCAGGGGGACTCCAGCAGCCACCCCTGCCGAGCTCAGAAGCGCAAACGCTGGTAGCAACAGATAGCAGACGGAGTAATGGGATGAAAAAGCGCGTTGCCCTGGTTACGGGCGGAACCGGCGGTATCGGGTCCGCTATTTGTCGAGAGTTGGCCGGTCTGGGTCATGTCGTTGTGGCTGGCTATTATCCGCCGGAAAAGGAGTCCGCCGACGCCTGGCAGGAACGAAAGCGGGGCAAAGGCTTCTCCATCCCGATTGTCCCAATCGACGTCTCGAGTTACGAAGACTGCGAGCGGGCGGTGAATGCGATCACCGATGAGTTCGGTCCGGTCGAGATTCTCGTCAACTGTGCCGGCATTACCCGCGATGGCACCCTCAAGAAGATGTCCGAAGACAACTGGCAGGCGGTGATGTCGACCAACCTGGACAGCGTGTTTCATGTCACCCGCCATGTCATTAACGACATGCTGGCAAGCGGCTGGGGCCGCATCATCAATGTCGCATCGGTCAACGGCCAGCGCGGCCAGTTCGGGCAGGCGAACTATGCGTCTGCCAAGGCGGGCATGCATGGCTTCACGATGGCGGTGGCACTGGAGACGGCGGCCAAGGGAATTACGGTCAACACCGTGTCGCCAGGCTACATCGCGACGGCGATGACGGAGTCGATGCCGGAGAACGTCCGGGAGTCGATCGTCGCGAGTATCCCGATGCGGCGCATGGGGACGCCCGAGGAGATCGCCCATGCGGTGTCATGGCTGGCCAGTGAAGAGAATGCCTACACGACAGGCGCCAATATCCCGGTCAACGGTGGCCTGTTCACGAGCCACTGACGGATCCTGAAGTATCCTCCTCGCAGAGGAATCTGCCCCCTCTGCACTTTACTTTGGCGCCCGTCTTGGGCGCCGCTTTTTTTGGCATGGGAGGATCGCAAGACCCGCGCCTGTTGCAGTGACGAAACGGGCCCGGACCGGCGATTTTGGACGATGGCCTGTCGTATTTGACCGTTTGCGGCGAAAATCACCGGGAGCCAGGGATTTGCAGCCAAACAGCGTGAAGTCCGACTGGCTGCTAGGGTTTATCAGAGCGGCAGGCTCATGTGGGTTGTCTTGGACAATCCGCAACGACAATGACAACGACAACGATGACCCGGACACCCCGATCCTTGCACCGACCAGAGGGGTCGACGCACGACGAAAACGCGAGAATCGGTTGTCCAGAGAGGACGGAGAATCCATGAGTATTTCACCCCCGAGCTATAAGCAAAATCGACTGAAGCAACTGCGGGCCTTCTGCAAGACTGTCGAGACCAAGAACATCTCGCGTGCTGCTGAGAAACTGTTTCTGACCCAGCCGACGATCTCGTTGCAGATCAAAGCCTTGGAACGTGAGCTCGACGTGATCGTGTTCGAACGGCATGGCCCGCAGATTCGCATCACGCCGGACGGTGAACTGCTGTACGAGATTGCCAAACCCCTGCTGGAGGGCATCGACAATCTGGCGCAGACCTTCGCCAGCAGGAGTGGCCGCCTTGATGGCGGTGAGCTGACGATCGTTGCCGGAGAATCGACCATCCTGTACCTGCTGCCGGAGTTTATATCCTGTTTCAAGGAGCGCCACCCCGGCATCCATATCAAGCTGCTCAACGAGACCGGTCGCGACGGACTCGCAAAGCTGCGTTCCGATGCGGCCGACATTGCGGTCGGCCCGATGGTCGAAGGCCAGAGCGATCTCGAGTACAAGCCGCTGTTCTCGTTCGAGCAGGTCCTGATTGTGCCGCTAGACCACCCGCTGGCGAGACGCGCCAAGGTGACGCTCGAGGATGTGAGCCCGTTCGGCCTGATCCTGCCGCCTCGCCAGCTGAATCACTGGCGCACCGTCGATCTTGTGTTCGAGCAGCACGGTGTGCCCTATCAGGTGGTGCTCGAGGCCGGTGGCTGGGAGGTAATCAAGCGCTATGTGGAGCAGGGGCTCGGCATCTCGATCGTCAACGAGATCTGTCTCACCGGGAAGGAGAAACTGGCGGTGATCCCGATGAGTGAGTATTTTTCGCGACGCACCTATGGCGCAGTGACCCGACGGGGCAAGTTCCTGACCGGTCAGGCAGAGGCCTTCCTCCATGCAATGGCGACCCTGCAGTGCAAGCTGCCCTACAAGCTGGCTGTCGCGCACAACCGGTACGAGGTGGCCCAGCCCAAGACAGTCGATCTCAAGCATGTCCCGACCAACATCGACGATCTCGAGTGAGAGGCCGTGCGTTTCGAGTCGAGCGGGTCCCTTGGGTATTGACGGCGGCCACGGGAGAGCGGAGCTTTGGAGCTGTTCGTCTATGGCACACTGATGGCCGAGCCGGTCATGCGTTCGGTGTGCGGCCGTCACTTCGCCTCAACGCCGGCGACGCTGCATGATTTTCGGCGACGCCGCGTATCCGGCGAGGTCTATCCGGCCATAATTCCCTGTCCTGGCGAGAAAGTCGATGGTGCGCTCTACTGTGGACTGAACGCCACACAACTGGCTTTGTTGGATGTCTTCGAGGGCGACATGTATCGCCGCGTCGTCGTCGATGTCAAGACCGGCTCGGGCTGGCGATCGGCACATACCTACGTTATGTCGCCGGCCTATCGCCATGCGCTGACGGACGAACCTTGGTCACTGAAGGGTTTCTTGTCGGAGGGGATCCGCGAGTTTGTCGGGG